>JACQVV010000250.1 GCA_016209595.1 Planctomycetota bacterium | reverse complement strand
TTCCGTGACCGTGACCGTGACCGTGCTTTTCAGCGACCCTCCTGTGCGGAGGGTAGCCAGGAAAACCCGCCACCTCCGCCTCACCGGGATGCTCGCTTGAAAAAACCGCGAAACCCCAGATTAATGCAGCTCCGCGCTCTCGATGACATGCTGGAGGACGGGCTCCAGCGTGTCGGCCTCGCCGTCCGGCGTCGTGAGCGTGATCGTTATGAGGCTCCCCTTCCAGATCGCCGCGACCTGGGTCACGGCCTCCTGGTTCTTCGGGTCGAACCACCGGAACTCCACGGCCTCCGCCGGGCCGAGCCACGACCCCCGTGACGCCTCGGGTTGGGCGTCCGACTCGCGGAAGCTCTCCTGGAGCGCCTCCTCCACCTTGTCGAGCGAGTCGGCCTCGGCGGGAGCGGGAGCCGTGACCGTCACGACCAGGACGGACCGCGGGGAGTCCCGGCCGGGCGGGTCGAAGAAGACGCGGTTCCCCTCGCGAGAGGACTTCCAATCCGCGGGAATCTCGAGGATGAGACCTGCCGGGTGCCGGTAGGGGCGGTATCCTTCGGCCGGCCGGCTCGCGCGGGTGGCCGAGAGGCTCTCCACGATCTTCCGGAACGAGCCGAGGCTCTCCTCGAATCTGTCGGGGTGGGTGCCGAAGACGAGGCCGACCGTCCCGCCTTCCGGGAGAAGGGCCATCACCTGCCAGAACTCGCGCCGGATCGACTGGACCCGGACGCGCACGGCGACAGCCTGGAGCCGCCCGAGGCGGAGCTCCTCGGAGCCCGCGAACGTGAGATCCTCGTTGCCCTGGAGCGTCCGCGCGAGTTCCTCGGCCACCTGCGCGAGGGTCGCCCGTTGCGGTCTCTCGTCCACGAGAATCCGGAGCTCGGTCTCGCCGAGCTCGTCGTCGGCCGGCCGGAAGATCACGCAGTCGCTCTTCGGCTCGCGGAGCCAGCCGGCGGGGAGATCGATGCGGAAGCCGTAGGGGCTCTCGAAGACCTGCGTTTCACCCTCCCCGGCGTTCTCGTCCTGGGCCGCAGCGCCGGTCGCCGCCAGGACGAAGGCGGCGAGCCACGGAAAGCGGCGGAGCCGCCCGCGTAGACTAGGCTTGAGGCTGGAGGCTGTAGGCTGGAGGAACGGCCCCTTCGCTTCGCTCAGGGCAAGCTTTGGGTGCACCGCCTTTTTCCCCTCTGTTTTTCCTCTAGTCTCCAGTCTCTAGCCTCCAGCCTGTCTCTAACTAGTTCCCTCCGCCCCCCTTGGGCGGGTAGATCCTCTCCTCGATCGTCTGCGAGAGGGTGAGCTGCCCGTCCACTCCGATCGCCTGCGTGGCGACGCCGATCTTCCCGCCCGCTCCGATGCCGGTCTCCGCTCGGAGCGTGCGGAAGAGCTCGAACTCGCCGTTCTGGCGCACCTGCTCGATGAACTGGTTCAGCCCCGCAGAGGTCGGGTTGGCCAGGAGGTTCCCCAGGACGTCGCCCGGCTTGTCCAGAGCGAACGTCGCCTTGAGCCCGGCGTCGCCGCCCACGCCGCTCACCATCCCCAGGCCGAGTTCCTCCTTCATCGCCTCCAGGAACGCCTGGGTCCCGACGACCCCGCCGCCCTGCGTCGCGACTTCGAGCTCGACCCGCTTGAGCTCGCCCGTCTGGGCGTCGTAGATCGGCTTGAGCTCGGCGGTCCCCTCGAACCTCCCGCCCAGGATCGGGATCCCGCCCTCCCCCCCGATCTTGAGCATGAGACTCGGGACGATTTCCTGCTTCCCGTCCTCGCCTTTTCGTACCTCGATCCCGCCCAAGAGGTCTCCGTTCACCTTCGCGGAGACGAGATCGATCACGGCCTGGACCTTCCCCTCGGCCGAGGCCGTGGGGCCGAACTGGACCTTCTGCGACTCGAGGTTGTCGGAGAGGACGTAGTCCTGGAGCGCGCTCGCGAGGAAGCCGAGCCCGGTCCCCGTCGCGACGCCCTCGGATGCGAGAAGGCCGAAGAGCTTCTTCGCCTCGTCCTCCTGCGTGGGGTCGAATTTGAACTTGCGCTCCCGGATTCCCCGGAGGCCCACCCGTGCGTTGGCCGAGAAGCCCAGACCGTACTCCTCTTTCCCGATCTTCACCTTGCCCTTGGCCTCGGCGAGGTTCTCCTCAAGGCCCAGGGCGCCCTCGTCCTTGATCGTGACCTCGACCGTGCCGTCGGCGTTTCGCTGGACCGAGACCTCCTCCCCTCCTTCCAGGAAGAAGGAGCCGGGGACGCCGACTTCGATCCCGGGGATAACGACGCCTCCGCTTATCCGGATCGCGCCGCTCCGGTTGTCCTCGTTCCCCTGCGGCTTTGGGAGGATCGGATCGAGGAGGTGGTCCCAGACCCAGTTGTCGATCGTCGTCGCCGTGTTGACCGCCGGGCGCCCCTGGATCCTGTCCTTAGGCGGCGGTGGCGGGGTCTTGGGCCTGGGCACCAGGCGAAGCGCACGGAGCTCCACGACCGCCGCTCGCTTTCCCTCCACGTCGCCGGCCGCGGCGGCCTGACGGTACTTCTGGCGGATCGCTTCCCGTCTTCTCTGGAACTCCTCGGGGTCGCTCGTGACCTGAGCGATGGCCGGAAGCGCCACCAGCCCGAGTAGCACAGCCAGGACGGTACACCGGAGCGGCCTTGGAGCGTTCATGGGCTACCTCCTCATCTCCACATGACCCATACCGCACAACGGTGCTATGATTTTGTTCGAAAATGGGCGTTCAAGTCAAGGGCCTGTTTTCGCCCCGATCCAAGGACTCGAGCGCAGTCTCGGCGGGTGTAGCGCCCGGGCTACGGTTTCCGGAGGCCGATCGTTTCGGGGTCACGCCCTTCGGCGATGGGCAGACCCTCCCTCCGGACGGCCTCGAGAAGGGCCGGGTTGTACGCCTCGTCGCGCAGGTGCGACCGAAACCGGAATACGCCGTCCGGCCCGGGCGAGAGCACGATCCGCACCGATTCCTCCCCGATCTCGAGACTCGTGAGGTAGGGGAGCAACTGGGCGAGGAACTCCAAATTGCCCGGCCGCGCGCCGAGGGCTTCCTCGGCGAGAACCTCCCGCACGCGCGACGAGGACTCCCGGGTCATCGGGATCTCGGCCCGGAGTCCCTCCCCCTCGAGGTCGAACCACGGGTCGCGCCTCCTCGCGGAGCCGAGCCACAGGGCACGCGTTCGGGGGTCGAGAAGCGGGGTGTGCTCTTCCAGTTTGCCGCGCGCCGCGTTCGAGAGGATCGCGGCGGAGGTTTTCGAATTCGCCCAGGCGATGGCTTCGGCGAGTCCGCGCAGGCGGAATCGTTGGAAGGCGGAAAGCCTCCCCTCGGGATCGACGAAGGCCTCGACCTCGACAAGCTCGATCGACTCGACGAGACGGCGCGTCGCCGGATCGTGGTCCGCCCGACGCGCCTCCTTGTCGAGATCGAGGTGGAGGGAAAGGGCCCCGATCCCGAACTCGCGGCGGCCCGCCAGGACGTCCCGCGCGAGGTCGACCGCCCGGTCGAGCGAATCCCCCGCCTCGATCCCGCGGTAGACGAGCAGCATCTCGGCGGTGTCGGCCTCCCGATCGAGGGCGAATTCAACGTCCTGGCGGGCGACGCGGATCGTGCATCCGCTTGCTTGAAGCACGATCCCTCCGAGGACCGCAAGTCGAGCCAGTTGGGAGCAGGTCGTTCCTGGTGCGTGCATGGTCCGATCTCCTTTCGGGTGCGCGAGAGGACGCGGCGGGGGACAAGCCCCCGCCCTCCATCAGAAATGCAACGTTGGAGTCTTTCTTCCCTACTCCCTGAAGGGGATCGCGCGGGCGAACCGCACGGGCCTGCTGGAAAAGACGGACTTGAACCCGTATCTTCTGCTCCGATGAGCGATGGTTCCCCCTCCGAGACGGAGGATCTCCTGGCCCGGTGGCACGCGGGAGACCAGACAGCTCTCGACCGCCTCCTCGAGCGGGATCTCTCTTGGATCGAGTCGCGCGTCCGGCGCCGCCTCGGGCCGCTCTTGCGGGAGAAGCTCGAGACGGCCGACGTCGTGCAGGAGACCGTGGTCGAGTTTCTCCGCTACTCCCCTCGATTCCTCGTGACCGACCGGGGCGAGTTCCGGGCGCTTCTCGCCCGGATAGCGGAGAACGCGATCCGCGCCGGGCACGATCGCTTCACGGCGGACCGGCGTTCGATCCGCAGGGAACGGTCCCTCGATGCCGCGACCGAGCGGCCGCTCTCTCTCGCGGCCGGGACGGCGAACTCGCCAAGCCGGGTCGCCGAGAGGAGCGAGGAGCGGGCGCGGCTCGCGGTCGCGCTTGAACTCCTGGGCGCGGCGGACCGGGAGATCCTTCTCGCGCGCGAATGGCACGGAGAGAGTTTCGCTCGCATCGCGCAAGACCTCGGGATTCTCGAGAACGCCGCCCGGATGCGCTACGAGCGGGCGATGGGGCGCCTCGCCGGCCGGATGAGGGGGCTCGAGTCGGGGAAGCTCGCCGAGCTGCTGGAAGAGGCCGATCGGGTCGAGGACGGGCCCGAGGTGGAGTGAGAGTCTCGTGACCGAACGCGCGAGTCCCCACGAAGCCGACGCGACCGAGGCGATGCCCTCCCCCGCAGAGAGCTTGGTCGCAGAGTTTCTCCGGCGGCAGGAGGAAGGAAAGGCGCCGTCGATCGAGTCCTTCCTGGCGGGGAAGTCCACGGAGCTCGCGTCGGAGGTCGGCGGGCGGCTCGAGTCGATCCTGTCGCTCCAGGGGCTCTTCCGCGAGATGCGACCCGCCGGCGCCCCCGCCACGGCGGAGCCCCCACGGATTCCCGGGTTCCGCATCGAGTCGCGACTCGGGGAGGGAGCGCTCGGCACCGTCTACCTTGCCTGGGACATCGCGCTCGAGCGAAAGGTGGCGCTCAAGGTCCTCTTGCGAGGAACCGGGGCGGCGCAGCTCGAGTCCATCCTGTCGGAGGCGCGCCGGATCGCGAGCCTGGGCGATCCGGGGATCGTGACCGTGCACTCGGTCGTGCGCGAGGCCGAATCCCCCGCCATCGTGATGGAGTTCGTCGAGGGCTTCCCCATCGATCGCATGGCGGAGGGGCTCGGCTACCGGGACCGGGCACGACTGGTGCAGCGCGTCGCGCGGGCCCTCGCGACGGCGCACGCGAAGGAACTCATCCACCGCGACCTCAAGCCCGCGAACATCCTGGTCACGCCTCGCATGGAGCCCAAGATCCTCGACTTCGGACTCGCCGTCCAGAAGTCGAACCAGCCGGACACGGCGGGGTACTTCGCCGGCACCCCTCTCTATGCCTCTCCGGAGCAGGTGGCTGGCGAGCCCCTCACGCCCGCGTCCGATATCTTCTCCCTCGGTTCGATCCTGTACCTCCTCTTGACGGGGCGCTCCCCGTTCGACGCGCCCACGACGGGGGAGGTCCTTCTCCGGGTCGCGGCCGCCCAACCGGCCTTCCCCCGGAGCCTGATAGCCGACGTCCCCGAGGAACTCCAGGCAATCTCGATCGCCTGCCTGGCCAGCAACCCCGCCGACCGGCCCAGCGCACTCGACGTCGTTGCCGATCTAGGACGGTTCCTGTCCGGGGAGCCCATCCGTTCACGGCCCCGGCTCTACGCCGACCGCCTACGGAACCGCATCGCGGCCCATGAG
>JACQVV010000246.1 GCA_016209595.1 Planctomycetota bacterium | reverse complement strand
GTATACGATCTGGACGACGCGGTCCTGCACGCGGGCGAGGGGAGGCGCTTCGAGGCGATGGTGCGGCGGGCGGACCTCGTGCTCGCCGGGAACGAGTTCCTCGCGGGCGAGGTCCTTCCGACCGTCGTGGACACGGAACGCTACCGGCCGGGACCGGGAAAGGACGGCGGTCCGGTGACGATCGGCTGGTCGGGGTCGGCGAGCACGAACCGATACCTCTCCGAGCTCCTCGCCCGGCTCTCGGGATGGGCGCCGGCCGCCGCGTTCCGCATCCTCGCGGTGAGCGACGAGCGGCCGGCCGGGTTTTTTAAGTACTCAAAAAACTTCGAGTTTGTCCCGTGGTCGCGAGAGAGGGAGGTGGAGCTCCTCCAGAGCTTCGACGTCGGGCTGATGCCGCTCGACGACACGCCGTGGAGCCGCGGGAAGTGCGGCCTCAAGGCGATTCTCTCGCAGGCGACGGGAGCGCCCGTCGTCTGCTCCGATGTGGGGGTAAACGGGGAAGTGGTCGAGAACGGAGCGACGGGTTACGTCGTTCGATCGGACGAGGAATGGACCGCGCGGCTCGCGGCGCTCGTCGAGGATTCCGCGCTCCGGCGCCGGATGGGAGAGGCCGGCCGGCGCCGTGTCGAGGAACGATACTCCGTCCGGGCCGTCCTTCCGCGGCTCGTCGCGGCCCTGGAGGGAATCGCATGAAGGAGTTCTTCGCGGGGAAGCGGGTGCTCGTCACCGGGGGGACAGGGTCGATCGGGAGCGAGATCGTCCGGCGTCTCCTCGCCTGCGGGCCGGAGACGGTCCGGGTGTTCAGCCGGGACGAGACGAAGCAATTCCTGCTCGCACAGGAGCTCGGCGAAAGGCCGGACCTCCGCTGGCTCATCGGGGACGTCCGGGACCCGGACCGGCTCCGGCGGGCGATGCGGCGTGTCCACTTCGTCTTTCACGCCGCGGCGATGAAGCACGTCCCCGCTTGCGAGTACAACCCGTTCGAGGCGGTGCTGACGAACGTGGTCGGCACGCAGAACATCATCCATGCGGCGATCGACGCCGGGGTGGAGAAGGTGATCTCGGTCTCGACCGACAAGGCCGTCGACCCGTCGAGCACGATGGGCGCGACGAAACTCCTCGCCGAGCGGATCGTCTCCTCGGCCTACCGCTTCGTGCCGGAGGTGCGCCTGGCGACGGTCCGGTTCGGGAACGTCCTGGGCTCGCGAGGTTCGATCCTCCCCCTGGTCACGAGCCAGGTCGAGAAGGGCGGGCCGGTGACGCTCACGTCGCCCGAGATGACCCGGTTCGTCATGCCGATCGAGAAGGCCGCGTGGCTCGTGCTCAAGGCCTGCACGATGGCCTGGGGAGGGGAGACGTTCATTCTGAGAATGCCCGCGGTGCGGATCGCGGACCTCCTGCCGGTGCTGATCGAGATCCTCGCTCCGCGGTTCGGGAAAGACCCCGGGGCGATCCGGATCGAGACGATCGGCAAGCGCGCGGGGGAGAAGATCCACGAGAGCCTCCTCTCCGAGGAGGAGGCCGAACGGGTGGAATCGCACCCGCAGATGTTCGTCGTGCGGCCTGTAAGCTCCGAGACGACCTCGCGGCTCGCGGCTTCCGAGTACCAGTCGGGGGCGGCGACGCCGCTCGCGCCCGACGAGATCCGGACGCTCCTCGCGGAGTCGGGCCTCGCGTGAACTTCGATTATTACTTGTCCCGGCCGGACATCGGAGACCGCGAGAGGGCCGCGGTCGATTCGGTCCTCCGGAGCCCGGAGCTCGCGCTCGGGCCCTGGACCGTGCGCTTCGAGGAACTCGTGCGCCTGAGGCTAGGCGCCGCGCACGCGGTGGCGGTGAACTCCGGCACGTCGGCGCTTCACCTCCTCGTCCGGGCGTTCGGGACCAGACCGGGCGATGAGATCGTGACGACTCCCTTCTCCTTCGTCGCCAGCGCGAACGCCGCGCTCTTCGAGGGCGCCCGCCCCATCTTCGCCGACATCGACGAGACGACGTTCAATCTGGACCCGGGAGCGGTCGAGCGGGCGATCGGGCCGCGGACGAGGGCGATCCTCGCCGTTCACGTCTTCGGTTTGCCCTGCCCGATGGAGGAGCTCGCGGGAATCGCCTCGCGCCGGGGCGTGCCGCTGATCGAGGACGCGTGCGAGGCGCTCGGGGCGACGTATCGGGAACGGCCGGCCGGCGCGATCGGCGCGGCCAGCACCCTCGCCTTCTACCCCAACAAGCAGATCACGACGGGCGAGGGCGGAATGGTCCTCACGCAGGACGGCGAGATCGCGCGCCTGGTGCGAAGCATGGCCAACCAGGGACGGGAGTCGGGAGCGGGGTGGTTCGACCACGTCCGCATGGGCTACAACTACCGGATGGACGAGATGTCGGCGGCCCTCGGAGCGGTCCAGATGGAAAGGCTGGACGAGATCCTCGCCGCGCGATCCCGCGTAGCCGCGAGCTACAGAGCACGGCTCGCGGAGATCGAAGGTGTCCGGCCGCTCGATGATCCACCGTGGGCGACGCGCTCCTGGTTCGTCCATCCCGTTCGCCTCGACCGCGCGTACGACCGCGACCGGCTCGCCGAGGGGATGGCGCGGCGCCGCGTGCAGACGGCCCGCTACTTCCCCCCGATCCATCTCTTGCCCTTCTATCGCGACCGCTTCGGGCACCGGCCGGGCGACTTCCCGGTGACCGAACGGGTCTCGGCTTCGCTGCTCGCTCTTCCTTTCTATAACGCGCTCTCGGATTCGGATGTCGCCGAGATCGCCGGAAGGCTTGCCGAGGCCCTCGCCGAGGGAAGAAGGGCTTCCGCGACCCCAGGGAACCCCGGCCCTGCTTGACACGCTCGGAACCCGTTTGTAACCTTAAATTCCAATCGTTCCACGTCTTGCGCCCGTCGGTCCGTGCCATCGACCCGCGGAGTCGTCTCCATGCCTACAAGCGCTCAAGAAGTCGGCGAATTCAACATCGTCCTCTCCCAGGTCAAGGGCGGGGTCGACAGGAAGCGCGCGAGCCAGGACATGAGCCGCACTTTCGCGGTCGAGGAGTCCTCGGTTCGCTCCGCGATCGACCGGGCCCCGATCGTGCTCTTCGACGGAGTCACCCGCGAGCAGGTGGAAGAGATGAAGGAACGCCTGGTCCATCTCTCGAAGCTGGGCCTCGACTTCAAGATCACCAAGAAGCTCGCGAACGACATCCCGCGCGCCGGCTGGCATCTGGATCACCACCGGGACCAGCCGCCCGCCGCCCCGGCTCCTGCCGCCGCGAGCACTCCCGTCTCACCCGCAGCAAGCGCTCCGGCTCCGGCCCCTCGACTCGCCATCGCTCCTGAAATCCACCTCACCTGCCCCCACTGCAACAAGGCGTTTGTTCTGAACCTGCAGGTCGCCCAGGCGCTTGGAGCGGCGGCGGTCACGGTATCCGCGCCCGCCGGAGCACCCGCTGTCCACGGACCCCAGGCGAGTTGGGAGGCGATTCCGATCGCCGAGGACAGCGCGAACCTCTTCGACTCGCAGATGGCCTCGGCTGAGATGGGAGCCTCCGAGATCGACGCGCTCGAGGCGGACGAGATGGAGGGCTGGGAAGACGTCGAGGAACGGGCGCCCGCCGCGGCGCCGGCCACTAAGGCCGCGGCGGCGGACCCCCTCGGCGCCGACCTGGACACGGGCGAGGTCGAAGCCCTGGAAGAGATCGAGGAGATCGAGGAAGTTGACGAGTCGGCGAGCATCGAGGAGATCGAGGAGATCGACGAGCCGGCCGGGCTGGATGAGATCGCGGACATCAACCTCGAGTCATCGCTCGACACCCCCGCCCAGGAGGAGCCACAGGGCGTTCCCGGCGACGCCGGGGACGAACTGGAGGAGATCGAGGCGTTCGAAGACGAGCCCGCGCCCGCGCGAACCCCGGCGGCCAAGTCGTCCGCGCCCGCCGCCGACCTGGAGGAGGAGCTCGACTTGGAGTCCGACGTGGGGGATCTCGAGGAGGCGATGGAGGGCGGTCGCCCAGGGAAGGTCGTCACCCCCACCGACGCGCTCGACGACCTGGCGATGTCTGACGTGGACGAGCTTGAGGACATCGAGATCGACAGCCAAGTGCTGGCGGCCGAGCGAGCGCCGGAGGGCAAGGTCGCCAGCGAGAAGCAGGCGATCGAGGAGATCGAGAGCGAGCTCGATCGGATCGAGGAGCTCGAGCTCGACAGCGAGATCGAAAACCTCGAGAAGATGGAGATGGAGCCGGCTTCCCTCGACGTCGAGGAAGTGGAGAGGATCGAGGCGGAATCGGTCGAGGAAGTGGAGTCCGTCGACGACTTCGAGCTGGAGAGCGAGGTCCAGGACGCCGAGGAGGTGGACGACATCGACTTCGAGAGCGAGGCGTTCGCCGCCGAGGAGGCGCCCGCCCCGGGGGGGAAGAAGCCGACCGCGGCCAGGCCGGAGCGCCGCGGCGCGACCCCGGACCTGAAGCGGCGTGGCGCGACCCCGGACATGGACATCGAGGACGTGGAACCGATCGAAGACTTGGCCGCGGACGAGATCGCCGAGATCGAGGAATCCTCCGGGCTGGAGGAGGTCTCCGACATCGAGGACATCGAGGACATCGAGGAGGCGCCCGCCCCCGCCCCGGGGAAAGCGAAGGGGAAATCGGCCCCCCCCAAACGCGCCGTGCTGGAGCGCGCAAGCGCGACACCGGACATGGACCTCGAGATGGACGAGTTCGAGGAGATCTCCGCGATCGAACCTTCCGAGGACCTGGAGGAGATCTCCGAGGTCGAGGACGTGGAAGCGGTCGAGGACATCTCCGACGTCGAAGCGGTGGACGAGATCGGCGAGATCGAGGACATCCAGGCGGTGGAGGAGATCGGCGAGATCGAAAGCGTGGAGGACCTGGGCGACATCGGGGACATCGACGTCGGCGACGATCTCGGCGACCTGGGCGACCTCGAGGATCTCGACGCCGTCGAGGAGCCGAAGGCGGCCCTGAAGGGGAAGACCAGGGACAAATCCCCGAAGAACGAGGAGAACCCCGACGTCGAGACGGCCGCCAAGGAGCTGGAGCCATGGACGGGTCGCGCGCGCGACTATGTACCCACCGGCAAGAAGCAGAAGCGCGGACAGGTCAAGGCGAGAGTCACCGAGGAGCTAGACGAGGAGATCGTGCCGGTCGGGGACGACGCGATCCTGGAGGACGACGAGGCCGTCCTGGAGGACGACGAAGCCGTCCTGGAGGACGACGAAGCCGTCCTGGAGGAGGAGGAGGCCGTCCCGGAGGACGAGGAGGAAGAGGAAGAGGAAGAGGAGAAACCGGCCCGCGTCTCGCTGAAGAAGAAGGGGGACGCCCGGAAGGGCGGCGGCACTCCCGCTCCGGCGAAGAAGGGAAAGGAGCCCCAACCGGCCCGGAAACCCGCGAGCGAGACGGCGAAGAAGAAGAAGGCCGGGTCCGACCCGGAGATCCCCCTGGACAAGGAGGGTCAATACAGCGTTTTCCTGCAGAAGATCACATCGTCCCAGCAGAAGCAGGCGGTGGTCCCGATCCTCTGCGAGCTGCGAGGCATCGATGAGGACGAGGCGGAAGAGCTCGCCGACCGGATGATCGTGCCCGTGGTGAAAGGAGTGAGCAAGGAGTACGCGGACGAGATCCTCGGCCAGTTCAAGAAGATCGGCGTGAACGGCCGGGCGCCGAAGATGGCCCCAGGGAAGTGACCAGTGGACAGTGGACAGTCGTCAGGGGAAAGTAGGAGGTAGGCGCGAGACCGAAGTCGATCGCTCCTCGCAGTCAGACCGCTATTGACGACTGACCACTGATCACTGGTCACTGACCACTGGATTGGCCCTCTTCCGCGTCATCAAGACCTATCGGAGCCTGCTCCGGCTCCGCGAGATTGCGGTCGTCCTCTCGCGCCACGGCTTCGGGCACCTGATCGGGCGGCTAGGACTTCGCGAGCACCTGCCCTTCCTCTTCCGCCCGCGAGGCCCACAGATTCCCGTTCGCTTCCTGGAGCGCGAGGAGACGATCGCGCGGCGGTTGCGGCTCGCCTTCCAGGACCTCGGGCCGACCTTCGTGAAGCTCGGCCAGATCCTCTCCGGGCGCCCTGACCTGATCCCGCAGGAGTTCATCGACGAGTTCGTCCAGCTCCAGGACCGGGTGGGGCCCTTCCCCTCCGACCAGGCCCGGCAGATCGTCGAGGAGGACATCGAAGGGCCGTTCGCCGCCGCCTTCCGAAGCTTCGAGGAACCGGCGCTGGCGAGCGGTTCGATCGGGCAGGCCCACGCCGCCGTCCTGGCCGACGGGACTCCGGTCATCGCCAAGATCCGCCGGCCCGAGGTCGAGCGGATCGTCCTCACGGATCTCTACATCCTTCAGTACCTCGCCGGGCTCGCCGAGCGATACATCCCCGAGATCAAGATCTTCCGGCCCGTGATGATGGTCGAGGAGCTCGGTCGCACGCTCCGCAAGGAGATCGACTTCCTGACCGAGGCCTCGACCACCAAGAAGTTCCAGGAGGCGTTCGAGAAGCACCCGATGCTCCGCATCCCCCGCGTCTACTGGGAGTACTCGTCCTCGCGGGTCCTGGTGCTCGAACGGATCTCGGGATTCTCGATCGGCGAAACCGAGCGTCTCGACCGGCTCTCGATCGACCGCAAGGAACTGGCGGCGACCCTCTCCTCCGCCTTCATGGTCCAGTACTTCCAGACCGGGCTCTTCCACGCCGACCCCCACCCGGGGAACATCCTAGTGTCCGAGGACGGCGAGATCGGCCTGATCGACTTCGGGATGGTCGGCGTCCTCTCCCGCGAGCTCAAGGGGCACCTCGCGCGGATCGTGCTGGCGCTCGTGCGCGGCGACATGCGACGGATCCTCACGGTGGCGGGCGAGATCGGGGTCCTGTCCGATGAGACCCGGATCGAGGAGCTCGAGCCGGACCTCTCCGACTACGTGGACAAGTACTTCGCGGTCCCCCTGAACCGGATCGAGACGCACGAGCTCTTCACCGAGCTCATGAAGATCGTCCAGACCCACCACCTCTTCGTTCCCCGGGACTTCGTCCTCTTGGGAAAGAGCCTCGTCACGGTGATCGGCGTCTGCCAGGCGCTCGATCCCGACTTCAATCTGGCCGAGGCCGCGCGCCCGCACTTCACCCGCCTTCTCCTCGCGCGGCTCTCCCCGCTCTCATGGGCGCGGAGTCTGTCGGGAAGCGTCTCGTCGTTCCTCACTCCGCTCTGGGACGTGCCCCGAGAGCTCCGCTTCCTGTTGCGGCGTTTGAATTCCGGCCAGCTCACGACCGCGCTCCGGCACGACCAGATCGAGGTCGTCACCCGCGCCTACGCCCGGGCCCAGAACCGCCTCGGGCTCTCGATCGTGCTCGCGGCGACCATCCTCGCCACGGGCCTCGTCCTGCGGGAAGGCGTCCATCCCTACATCGGCTGGGCGCTCCTCGCTATCTCCGGAGGACTGGCGCTGGTCCTCGCCGCGGGGATGGCGCGTTCCGGGCAGGTGTAGCGCCCTGAGGAGAGATGGACTAGGATCTTTTCGTGACGAAGCGAAGCGAGGAGGACCTCCTCTTCGGCCAGATCGCGGTCTCGACCCGCCTGGTCACGGAGGAGCACATCAAGCATTGCCTGGAGCTTCAGGCCAAGGAGTCGCCGCCGAAGCCCCTCGGGCAGATTCTGGTCGAGCAAGACTATCTGACAATTGGACAGCTCGACCACCTCATCAAGACCCAGGCGGAACGGCTCCTGCAAATCGACCGGAAGTCGAAGACGGACCCGCGCGAAGCGCTCTTCGGCCGCCTGGCGGTCCAGAGCAACTTCATCTCGCAGGAACAGCTCAACGAGAGCCTGCGCGAGCAGGCGAACATCGCACGGCTCAAGATCTACTTCCGCCTCGGGGAGATCCTGATCAAGAAAAGGTACATGACACCCGATCAGGTCCGCAGGACCCTCGAGGGGCAGCAGAAGAAGATCCTCCAGTGCCCCCGCTGTGGCTCGCGCTACAACATATCGAGCTTCGAGGAGGGCTCGCAGCTCGCCTGCAAGAAGTGCGCGGGACGGCTCGTGCTCCCGCCGAAGGACGAGTCGGTGGTTGTCAAGGAGACGCTGCGAATGGACGCGAGGCGCTTCAAGGCGATGAAGGACCTCCTCTCGGGCCGGGCACCTGGAGAGCCCGAAGAGGAACTCGACGCGTAGCGGAATCAGCGGCGTTCCGAGAGCCACTTCCTCCAGCGCTCGGCTGCCTTTCGGCGACTCGATTCATCGGCGAACGCGTCGTACCCCAGCGTGTCTCCGGCGATGGCGGAGAGTCGCTCGATCGCCTCGTAGCAAACGACCTTGTCGGGGTCCGCGAGCGCGTCTACCAGCGTCGCGAGGGCGCGGCGGTCCTCCGGGAACGCCGCGAGTGCGCGGAGGATCGCCGCGCGCACGCGCGCCGAGCCCTCCTCCCGGCGGAAGGACTCGACGAGCGCCGGGACGGCGTCCTGGGCTTCAAACTGCACCAGATACTTCGCGGCGAGCACCCGATTGTCATCCTCGGGGTCCGACAGGACCTCGACCAGGCGGGGGAAGCTCGCGGGATCCCAGTGGGACGCGAGAACGTGCAGGGCCATGGCCCGAACCTGATCGTCCGGGTCCCGGAGGAGATCCACCACGAGGAAGTAGTGCTCCCGCGGGCCGCCCGCCCGGAGCTTCGAGAGGCCGGTGCGGCGCGCTTCCGAGGACTCGGAGAGGAGGAGGGCGCGGATCCGCTCCGCCTCGTCCCTCGCCCGACCCTCTCCATACCGCTCGAAGTAGCGGTTGTCCTCGAACTCGGATTCGCGGATCCTCTCCTCCATGCTGTTGGCGAACCGGACGGCCAGAAGCGGGAACGAGCCGAGGAAGAGCGAGCGCTGGAGGAGGTTGCCGTCGAGCATCTGATACTCGACGGTCGCCCCGGACCGGGAGCCCGGGTGGTCCGCGAGGTCGAAGGAGTACCCCGTGCGCTCGGCCCCCGGTTCGAACTCGAAGCTGGAGGCGCATCCCGAGAGGAGCGCGAGGAGAGCCAGAAGCGCCGGGGCCTTGCAGTCGGGCATCGAATGGCCGCAAGTGCGGAATTCCTGGGATGTTACCCCGCCGGCAGCCCCCGGTCAACGTGGAGCGGGTTCCAGGCACGGTCCCGTCAAAGTCACGGGCCGCGGCCGACCCCTGTCTCGCCTCGCCAGAATATGGAATATGGAACAGGGAACCGGAAATGAGGAACGGGGCGGCGGCCTTCTCATTTCCAGTTTCCTGTTCTCTGTTCCATATTCTCTATTCTTCTTGCCTGTTGCCTGT
>JACQVV010000239.1 GCA_016209595.1 Planctomycetota bacterium | reverse complement strand
GCGTCCGCTCGCGCCTCGCCGAGATCCGCCGCCGCCTGGAGTCCCCGTCCGTCGCGGTCCGCGCCGCCTCGGCCGCCCTGGCCGCCGGAGCGCGACGCTCGTGACCTCGGCCGACGGCTCCGGGCCCCCACGGAAGCCGCCTCGTCGCCGCCGAAACCGCCGCCTGCCAACCCCAGATCTCCGTCTGAACGAAGGATGGGACCCAGGATCCGAAGATGCGGGGCTCTTGCGGCTAGACCTTGTACGTCATAAAGCGTTGTAGCGTAACGACTTACGGCATATGTTCCCGCCACATGGATTTTCTCGTATCTCCCTTGCCCTCGGCGGCGGTCAGGAGGTGAAAGGTCTGTCCCCCCCACATGCGATCTTGAAGCCCGCTTGACCCCGAAGACCCCGCCCCCCTCCGAGTGCACGACGGACCCCGAGGCCGAGGCCCGCTTCGTCGGCGGCGTCGGCAAGGTGAACGAGGGCCTCCTCGAGGTCACCGCGGCGCTCATGGACATGGCGAAGTGCGGGCACTGGAAGGCGCTGGGCGCGGGATCGGTCGGCGAGTTCGGCGAGCGCAAGGGACTCTCCTACGCGCTCACGCGCGCGTGCTTCGATCTCGCCTCCGTGATCGAGGGGAGGCCCGAACTCGAGGAGAAGGTGCGCTCGTCGGAAAAGCCCGCGGAAGCGGTCGCGGCGCTGCTTCCTCTGATCGAGGAGCCCGCGCTTCTCGAGGACGGCGAGACGCTGGTCTCGGTCCTCGAGCGCCGGAGCACCAAGGGCGTGCGGAGCCTGGTGCGCGAGCGGAGGATCGAGCGGAAGGACACGACGAGGCGCCACCGGATCCTGCTTGCGCTCACGGAGAACGGCGTGCGGGACCTGGGCCGCGTGATGGACATCGAGTCGGCGCGGGCCCAGGAGTCGCTCGACGTGCACCAGACCGTGGAGCGGGTGCTGCGCGAGCACCGGGAGCGGCACGACCTCTTGGGCAAGCCGATGCCCGCTCGGCGGATGGGGGACACGCGGGGACGACCGGGCCGACCCAAGGCGCTGCGGGTGAAGTGGTGGGAGGCGAACGGCTACGGCGGCAAGTGCCTCGTGGACCTCTGCGACCACACGAGGCTGATCGACTCGTCACGATGCACCTCCCGCGAGACTTGTTCTGTCCGGGGTGCCCCGCAGCTCGGCCGTGGGGGCCGTCTGTTGCCTGGTTGGCGGGGCGGCCAGGGAACGTAGGCGTTCCAATTCGGGTTCGTCCGCCCAGACCGTCCAGCGCCCTTGTGGGCCGCCCAGCTGCCGCGCCCGGACGTGGCCGGTGAGCAGCCACTTGCGCATGCGCGTCGGGCTGACGCCCAGCGCGCGCCTCAGCGCGGGGAGCCACCATTCGTGCTCCTGGAGGTCGGCGTCCGTCCAGGACCGCTTCCCTCGCTCCCCCGCCGGCCGGTGCCGCTTGAGGATCGCGTAGACCACGGCTGGGGTGAACGTGGTACGTCGGGGCGGTCGCCACCCCTGGGCGTTCAGCCGGTCGGCGATCTCTCGCGCGGTGAGGTCCTCTGCCTTCCACGCGCGCACGCGCTCCTGAACGTCGGGCCAGGTGCTCAACTGGTCGAGCCGCCTCACGGTGCGCCGGAAGCTCGTGGCCGTGCTGTGCCCCCCCGCCCAGTGGATCACCGCCTCGACCCATTCGCTCTGTCCCTGCACGTCGACCACGACACGCTCGACGACCTGCCGCAGGATCGCCTTGCGGTCCTCGTCGGTGGTGGTCGGCGCGTGCCAGAGGGCCGGCAGGTCGTTGGCCAGGGACCGGATCTGCTCGCGCTCATCCTCCGTGAGCGCCCGAGGCTGCTCGCGCAGGACCCGCTCGCTCTCTTCCTCGACTTGGCGCTGGGCCAAGAGCTTCTCTTCCCACGCTGCCTCGAGCGAGCGGGCGACAAGTCGGTTCTCCGGCTCGACGGCGTGATACTGGCGAGCGGCTCGCTCGGCCTCGTAGGCCGCTCGCTCCCGACGCCGGCGCCACTGCGCGTCGAGTTCGGCCCGTGCGCGCTCGATGTCCTCGGCCACACGGAGACTGACCTCGAGCCCGGCGGGCTGGAGCGCCTAGAGCACGATCCGGCTCACCTCGTCGTCCAAGCCCCGGGCCATGAGCCCTTGGCAACAGGGGCCTCCGTGATGGTGGCGCTCGCGCAGGCAGAGGTAGCGGGGGTGCACCCGTTTGCCGAAGTACGTGAACATCCGCGTCCCGCACCGCCCGCACACCACCAAGCCCTGGAGCAAGGCTCGTCCGCGTCGGATCGCGCCCTTCTGCGCGATTCTCGATTGGTTGGAGGCCAACTGCGCCAGGTTGCGCTGGTAGGTCTCCCAGGAAATGTAGGCGGGCAGGACGTCGCGCCGGCACACCAGCCAGTGCTCCGGGGCGACCCGGACGCGTCCGACTCCCGGCCTGCCCGGCTTTTGGCGCCTGGGGTCGAAGACGGAGCGGCCATAGACGTAGGCGCCGGCGTACGTGGGGTTGCGCAGCATGGCCACGACGGTGCTGGCCTGGGGCCGGCGCCACTGGAGAGTCCCGCACAAGGGGCCGGCGCACACACGCATGCCCAGACGGATCCCGTGCCGGTGGAAGTGGCGCAGCACGGCGTGCGCCGAACCCAGGCGCTCGAACTGTTCGAACAGGGCGCGGACCACCGCGCGTACTTCCTCGTCCGGATCCAGGACGACCTCGCCCCCGGGCGTGCGCACGTAGCCGCTGGGAACCGGCAGAACCAGTTCTCCGCGGCGAGCCTTCTGCTCCCTGCCTTGAAGGAGTCGCTGGCGGAGCACGTGGAGCTCGGCCTCGGACATCGTGCCCTTCAGCCCCAGGAGGAGGCGGTCGTTGTACTGGCCCGGATCGTAGATGCCGTCCAAGTCTCCGATGAGCGTTCCGAAGGCGGCACACAGCTCGAGGAGCTGGTACCAGTCCTTGCAGGAGCGCGCCAAGCGCGACATCTCGACGCCCAGGATGATGCCGACGTGATCCAGCGCGACCTCGGCCAAGAGTCGCTGGAACCCGTTGCGTCCTTCGGCCGAGGCCCCAGAGATTCCCAGGTCCTCATCGATGACGACGACCCGCGCCGAGGGCCAGCCCATGCGCGCCGCCGTGTCTTTCAGCCCGTACTGAGCCCGGGTCGACTCCTGGTGGTGCTGAACCTGCTGCAAAGAGGACTGACGCACGTACACCACGGCCAAGCGTTCGAGGTGGCGCGGTTGCACCTTCGTCGAGAACCCCGTCGCGGCTTGCGTTGTCGAGACGCTCATCGCGAACCTCCCGAGGTCTTGCCGTCAGTCGCCGCTCCAGAACCGAGCCGAGGATCCCCACCAGGCGGGTCCTCCTGGGCGGCGGGAGTGACTCCCACAACCTCCCGTTCGGGCCCGCCGGAGGAGCCGCGCAGGGCGGGGGGGGAGAGGGAAGGCTCGGCGGAACCCGAGGGCGTCGCGCATGCGGAGTCTCCACACGAAGGCGACGACGACCCGCTGCCACGCCGGCCCATCCAGCGTGCAAGGGCCAGGAGCGCCTCTACCCCGAGGATCGGCGCCTCCGGCGCCGCGCTTGAAGGTCTAGGCATAGAGGCAGTCTGTTCATCACGTTTTGCTCGACGGAGGCCACATCGTCGCCAAGCGTGACGGAGGCGACCAAGAGGCGGAGAACATCTGCCCGCCCTGCAAGGCACACCACAAGCTGCTGGACGCCCGCGTGATCCGGATCGTGACCCTCCCGGACGCAAGGAGGGTCGTGGTGAACCGGTCGGGAGAGGTTCTGGGGGAGGTGAAGAAGCCCCCGCCGGAACTCGATCCGCCCCGGTCCCCGGCGGGTCCCCCTCCCGCCCGGAAGGCCGAATCGAGGAAGGCCCTCCCAAGGAAGGGTCGCGGGAAGAACCCCCGCGAACCTACCTGAGGCGGCGGCCGAGGGAGGCGTGACGCGTGCCCAGGCACCGGCATGCCTTCCCCGCGGAGGGAAGGGGCGAGGCGTACCTCGCCCGTCTCCGTGGAACGCTCTCTGACACGACATGGGAACGTCGGGCGGCGCGGGTCGCCCGGTGGGACGGGACGAGGTCCCGCCGCCGGGC
>JACQVV010000252.1 GCA_016209595.1 Planctomycetota bacterium | reverse complement strand
GAGCAGCTCAACCTCACCACCGCGTCGCGCCGCCTCGCGGACCTGCTGGCCCAGGCCGGGATCCTCGGGGAAACGCTGGAACGGCGTCTCGATGCCCAGGGCGTGACGCTCGGGCACTTTCCGTCCTCGATCTACTGCTCCACGCTCGGAGGGTGGCTCGCCGCGCGCTCCGCTGGACAGCTCTCGACGTACTACGGCAAGATCGAGGACCGCGTGCTCGACCTCGTCCTGGTGACATCCGAGGGGGAGACCCTCGCGGCCTCTGAGCTCGTGCCGGGTTGCCCGGCGGCCGAGACCGCCCAGCTCGTCCTCGGAACGGAGGGGACCGCGGCGGTCATCGTCGAGGCTGAGCTCGCCGTCCACCCGAAGCCGGAGAGCCGGGAGTTTCTCTCTGCGCGCTTCCGGACGGTGGAGCGCGGCCTGGACTCGATACGGGATCTCCTCCAGGCCGGAGTGGTCCCGGCGGCGGTCCGCCTGTACGACCACCTCGATACGCTCCTCGTGGCCCGGCCGCATCGGCACGAGGGCGCCGGGCTCTCCTCCCACTGGCTCGCCCCTTCGGGTCAAGCGGCTAGGCACCGGCTCGCGTTTCTTCTTGAGCTCTCGCCTCTGGCGAGTGTCCTCGGTCCCCGCCTCCCCGGCGGGTGCCTCATGGTGCTCACCTTCGAAGGACCGCGCGAGGTCGCGCTCGCCGGAGCGCAGGTTGCAGCGGGGAGGTTCGAGAGGTCGCGCGCCGTCCTTCTGGGTCCGGGACCCGCTCGCGACTGGTGGGAGCACCGCTACGACGTGAGCTACAAGCAGTCTCCCGTATACGATCGAGGCGGGCTAGTGGACACGATCGAGGTCGCCGCGACCTGGGACCGCCTCGTGCCACTCTACAGGCGGATGCGGGCGGCGATCGGCCGCCGAGCCCTCGTCCTGGCACACTTCTCGCACGCATACCAGGAGGGATGCTCGATCTACTTCACCTTCATCCATCGGGCGGAGTCGTTTGAGCGGGCCCGCGCGACGTACGCCAGGGTCTGGCGTCTCGCCCTCGATGCGTGCCTGGCTGCGGGCGGAACGATCACCCACCACCACGGCGTGGGTCTTCTCAAGCGTGCCGCCTACGCGGTAGAACGCAAAGGGGCGTGGCAAGCGCTGGAGACCCTCTCGACCGCCTTCGATCCCGCCGGCATCCTGAATCCCGGGAAGCTCGGAAAACCGCTCGGACGGGGCCCAAACCCTGCCTGCGATGGGCTCTAGGTTGAGTGTTGGTAAGTCGTGGAGAAAGCACCGCGAGTTCGTGCCCGGCAAGCCATTCGCTAAGGGGAGTTTTCCCGCGTGCCTCAGTGATCCAGTCAACATGTTGTGTCCCGTCCAGAAACATCTCGATATGTTGTGGTCCGGCACGGAGTGATCGATCATGCCGGGCACCGGTCAAAGTGCGCTCGAACCCGCTGTTGAAAAACCCTCCCCTGCGTGGATAGTCCGAGGGCAAGGACCGATCCGGCGGGGCTCTCGAAAGAAGGAAGAACCGATGCGTCAAGAAGATCTGGCAACTCGACTCGGCGAGAAGATCCGCAATGTCCCCGACTTCCCAAAGCCCGGGATCCAGTTCAAGGACATCACCACGCTGCTCGCGGACGGAGCGGCGTTCCGTGAAGCGACCCAATGGATGGCCGGGCTCGCACGCGCCAAGCGAGTCGATCGCGTGGCTGCGGTCGAGGCAAGGGGGTTCATCTTCGGGGCAGCGCTCGCGCGCGAGCTCAACACGGGGTTCGCGCCGATCCGGAAGCCCCGGAAACTCCCGTACAAGACGATCGCGGAAAGCTATTCGCTCGAATACGGCACGGACTCGGTCGAGATGCACGTCGACGCGGTGAAGCCGGGGGAGAGCGTTCTCCTGGTGGACGACCTCCTGGCGACGGGCGGGACGATGCTCGCCGCGTGCAGGCTCGTGGAGCGGCAGAAGGCCTCGGTCGCCGCCTGCGTCTTCCTGATCGAGCTCGCTTTCCTCAAGGGACGCGACAAACTATCGCCGCGCGAGACGCATGCGCTCATCCGCGTGGACTCCGAGTAGCGCGACGAAACGCGCTGGGCCGCGCCTCAGGGGGATGGAAAAGATCCCCTCCCCTGGAACGCGGCCCGGTCGGAGCCGTGGAACGGCTGGTAAGGGGCTGTGAGGAAATAGATGCGTCAACACCGAGGCCGCAGCCGGCCGAATGTAGCAGCTACTTCCTCACAGCCCCTAGCAGGCCGACTGGAAAGTGCTTTGGAGGCGAGCGCGAGCGATTGCGGCCGAGATCGAGGCGCGAGGGCGCGAGGCGTAGGGGCCCCTACGCCGCGCCCGAGCAACGAAGAGATCGGCCGGACCCATCGCTGCTTCGCCGCGATGGGTGCCCCCCGCGCGCAGCCCAAATGACTTTCCAGTCGGCCTGCTAAGGAGGAGGGGACGGCTCCCCTCCTCCTGACAAGAGGACTACTCGCCCTGCCGGACGCGGAGTTCGGTGGTGTAGTCGTCGTCCATGATGTCTACAGTGAACCAGCCGAGGATGAAGTCGATGAGCTCGACCGGCCGGTGGTGGACATCCACGCCCAGGAAGCCCGCGAATGCGGTGCCGCCGACCTCGTCGATCGTCCGGTCCTTGCCGTTCTGGATGTCCCAGTTCTGGCCGCGCGGGAAGAACCCGACCGGATGGTACTTCGTGATCGGGCCGTTCAAGTCCCGTCGTTCGAGCCAGTGGCCGTAGAGGAGGCTGATGCCGCCCTCGGCGCGCTCCTCGGACCAGTACCCCGGATAGCGGCCGATGAAGCCCAGACGCCGGTGCGCGTCGTACCAGCCGGCGCCAACCTGGGCGATCTTGGAGGCGCGGGCGTTGACATCCAGACCGACCCCGTACATCACGGAGAGGCCCAGAAGGTCGGCGAAATCGAGGCAGCGGCCGATGAAGTAGCCGCCCGGCCCGGTGAGGGGCTTCTTCGCGATGAACTTCCCTTCCTCGAGTTCCTCGTGCGTCTCGCCGGGGGCGCCACCGTGTTCGTGATCGCCCGACGGCTCCTGGTACCCGGCTCCTTCGTTCTGGAGGTCCTCCTTCACGGCGCTGGCGCAGCCGCCCAGATAGACGATCACGCCCAGGACGACGACCGCGAGACACGCGCGGGCGAACAGTTCCTTCATTCCAAGCTCCTTTCCTGACCTCATCTTCACACGGTTTCCATGTCACCCGGTCCCCAGCGCTCCGCTGGAAATCCAAGCACTCTAGCAATCGAAATCCAGGGATCCAGAGATTTTTTCCGCGGTGGCGGGCCGCGCGAGGGGAGTCTTGGGTCCCCTCGCGCGCCGCGTACAACCCCTAGCGGGACAGCGTGGAGAGCGTCCCGTCGAAGGAGTCGACTCCTCCCGCGTCGAGCGGAGTCGAGACGTCGTTCGTGCCGGCGGCGGGGGGGAAAAGGTCCTTCGCCGCGCCGATCGAGATCTCGCCCGCCGTTGCGTGGTGGCGGACGCGACGGACGAGCTGATCGAGCGCCGCGCGCGCCTGGGCGCCGTGGCCCGATGCGAGAGCCCGCCGAAGGTGGGCGATCCGGCGCTCCAGATCCTGCCGAGCGCGGGGAGAGACGCGACCGGCTGCGATCGCCTCCTCCACGAGCAGGGTGACGAGCGTGTCGGCCGCCGGCACGTCCTCCCACGACACGCTGTTCGCGAGCTGGTTCGTGACGAAGAAGCGCCGCCCGCCAGGCGCGAACGCCACTTCGTTCGCCCCCGCGCCCGCGGGCGTGTGCCGGATCACGGTGTGGGTGGGCGTGAACACCCAGCTCACGGTTCCCGCGTAGAAGTTCGTGACCAGGACGAGGAGCCCGTCAGGCGACGAGGCGATCCCGTGCTGCGCCGTGTCCCCCGAGCCGAGACGTACGATGTCCGACACGCGCCCCTCCTCGATGTCCACGACGAAGACCTCGTCCGTCCCGCCCCACCAGTCGAAGGCGGCGACATAGGCGAACCGGCCGTCCGGCGTGAGCGCGATGTCCTCGATGCCGTGAACGCCGCCGGGCGCGGGCAAGATCGTAACCTCGCTCGCGAGCGCGTTCGAGGGCAGGTCGAACACGGAGAGGCGCGGGTTCGCCGAAAAGTCGTTGTCGGGGAAGCCGCGCGGGACGACGAGGTCTCTCCCCGTCCTCTTGAACGCAGGCCGCGTGAAACCGCCGGTCGCCTCGATCGTGTCGACGACCGTGAGGTAGGTCGAGCTGGCCGGATTCGCGTCGACGACGAAGACGTTTTTCTCGCTCCCGTCGTAGTTCCCGCCCGTCGAGGTGACGTAGACGCGTGGGCCTTTCGGCGAGTCCACGACCTCGACGCCGAAGAGAAAGGTCTGGAAAGGAAGACCCACCTCGACCGTCGAGAGGACCGTGCGCGTGGCGACGTCCACGACCGTAAGCGTCGCGGACCCGGAGTCGGTGATGAAGGCGGTCTTGCCGTCGGGAGAGTAAGCGACGTCCTCCGGCTGGAGGCCGGTCGGGATCGTCGCGACCACTGCGCCGCTCGCCGCGTCGAGGACCGCCGCCGAATCGCCCATCACGAACTCGGGACTGAACTGTCCGAAGAGGGGAACGTAGACCTCCCGCCCGTCGGGGGTGACCCGGGCTCCGAAGGGGCCGACGCCCGGGACGGGGGTGTCGCCGGCGACAGCGGTCCCCCCGATCGCGAGGGCGAGAGATAGATAAAGGAATGCTCGTTTCATCACGACTCTCCTTGTCTTCTTGCGAGTGAAGTTCTTCATCGTTCGAGGATTGCCCGGGCGCGTGCCCGGACGGGTTCATTCTCGTCGGTTGCGGCGGACTCGGCCGCTTCCCGCGCGCGGGCCGGATCGAGCGCGGCGAGCGCCGAGAGCGCCGCCAGGCGGACCGAGGGGTCCAGGTCAGAAGCCGCGGCCTCCGCCAGGTCCCGCGCTGCCTCCCGCGCCCCGACGCGACCCAGGAGCGCGGCGATCCGATGGCGGTGCGGGTCGTCCGGCCGTTCCCGGAACGAAGCCAGGAGCGCGTCTCCCGCGGCGTCGCTGCCCGATCGGGCGAGCGCCTCGGCCGCGGCGAGCCGCAGGGGCGGCTCGCTCTCCTTCGCGAGGACGCGGGCGAGGACGCGCGCGGCGTCGTCCCCGCCGACTTGCGCGAGGACCCCGATCGCGTAAGTCCTCACCGCGGGGTCGGGGTCGTCCAGAGCGAGACTTCCGAGCGGGCCCACGGCGGCTTTCCCCCGGGAGGCCAGCCCGTCGAACGCCTCCTTATAAAGGAAGAGATTCCGGTCGGATCCGGGACGTCCCTCCCGGATTTCTGCGGCGAGCCGTGCGAGCTCGAGGAGATCCGGCCGGAGCTCCCCCGGTTCGATCGCGCCGGTCGTTTCGAGAGACCGGCCGGCCGGCTGGGCCGTCTCGCCGCCGGACGCACCTGACACTCGCTCCGCCGAACGAACCGGCCGCCCCTGTGCGGCTGCCGGTTGGGCCGGGTGCGATGGAGCCGGGCCTGCCTCTCGTGGGTTCCTGCCCCATCCGGTCAAGACTCCGGACAGGGCGAGCGTCGCGACCCCGGCGGCGGCCGCCGTGGCGATTCTCCGTTTCCGGTTCAAGCTTCCCTCCGCGCCTTCTTCCCCGGACTGCCGTGCCGATCGGGAAGAAGCCTCGCGCGGAGGCCGCGAACCGCGATCGGTCCCAGACCCGGGGACTCGATTCGTAGTGGTCTGGCTCGCGGGTCGGTCTTCTGGCTTCCGGGTCAGCCTACTCGCGCGGCCTTCCCACCCGTTCGGGCAGTGGCAAGTTCGCGCTTTCGTCGCCGGTCACAGCGGCGGGTCCGCCGGGGTCTTGCACCCCGTTCCCAGCCCCTCGAGAGGGGCACCCACGAACCATGTCAGATTGTAAAAGGCGCGAAGGCTACGCCGGTCTCCTGGACCTGTCAAGGGGGAAGTGTTAACCTCTGGCCACGTCATTCGCGTCTCAGGGGCCCATAGCTCAGCCTGGATAGAGCGACGGTTTCCTAAACCGTAG
>JACQVV010000238.1 GCA_016209595.1 Planctomycetota bacterium | reverse complement strand
GTCATCGTCGCGGCGTTCATCCTGGGGATCGCGCTGGGGAGCGCGATCTTTGGTCGCCTCGCCGATTGGACCGGGAAGCCGCACGCGCTCCTCGCCGGTTGTCTCGCCGTTGCGGGAGTCGCGGGCCCTCTCTCTCCCCTCGTCCTCGAAAGGGTCCCGCTCTGGCTCGTGGGCCTCGTCTTCTCCGAGGCCGGCGAGGGCTCCTTCGCGCGCCTCCAGGCGATCCAGTTCTCGCTTCTCTTCGCGATCCTCCTCGTCCCGACCACCGCCCTCGGCGGCGCCTTCCCCCTCGTCGCCCGTGCCCTCGCCCCGGCCGGCGGCGATGGGCGGGGGGTGGCCTCGGTCGTCGGTCGGGCCTACGCGGTGAACACCCTCGCGGCGATTCTGGGCTCGATGGCGACGGGGTTCCTCCTCGTCCCCGCCCAGTCGATCGGGATCCAGGGGTCGCTCCGGATCGCGGGCGGCCTCGCGATCGTCGCGGCGGCTGCCGTGGCGTTCGGCGCGCCGCTCGCCGCGCGGCTCGCCGGACCGCGGGCCCGCCTCGCGCGCCGCGCGCTTTTCGCGACCGGGGCCCTCGCGCCGGGCGCCCTGGTCCTCCTGTGGTCTCCCGCCTGGGACGTGGAGGTAATGGGCGCGGGCATCTATCTCTACGGTCCCGTCTACGCCCGCAAGGCCCAGGAGTCGAAGAAGTCGATCCGCGAGGTGATCCACGAGCGGGGCGATGTCGTCTTCCACCGGGAAGGGGTCTCGGCCACCGTGCAGGTGAAGGAGTTTGAAGACGAGAGGACCGGCAGGCCGGCGCTCGTGCTCCTCGTGAACGGCAAGCCCGAAGCGACGACGTCGGGCGACATGCGCACTCAGACCCTCCTCGGGCACCTCGCGACCGTCTTCCATCCGGCGCCGGAGAGCGGCCTCGTGATCGGCCTGGGCGGCGGCCTTACCCTTGCCTCGATGGCGACTCACGACCTCTCCGCCATAGATTGCGTCGAGATCTCCGATGCCGTGGTCGAGGCCGCCCAGCGCGACTTCTCCGGCCTTTCGTTCGCCCGCGCGAACGGGCGGGTCCTGGAACAGGCCGGGGTCCGGCTCATCCTGGGCGACGGCCGCACGCACGTCTTCTTCGGCGAGGACCGCTACGACGTCCTCTCCAGCGAGCCGTCCAACCCCTGGATCGCCGGCGTGGCAAACCTCTTCACGATCGAGTTCTTCCGCCAGGCGAGGGAGCGGCTCGCCGCGGGCGGGCTCATCTGCCAGTGGGTCCAGGCCTACAGGATGTCGGTCGACGACTTCCGGATGATCGTTCGGACCTTCCGGAGCGTCTTCCCCGAGGCGTGCCTCTTCAAGGCGCAATCGTTCGAGAACGCGGTCTCCGGCGACTTCTTCCTGGTCGCGGGAAGGGACGGTTTCGACCCGCCCATGTCGGCCGTCGTCCGAGCGCTGAAACTCACCCGTGTCGCCCGCGATCTCGCGGCCGTTGAGATCGAGACCCCCCTCGACCTCGTGGACGGCCACGTCCTGGGACCCGCCGAGCTCGACGCCTTCGCGGGAGAGGGGCCCGTCAACACCGACGACAACGCGCTTCTTGAGTTCTCCAGCCCCCGGAGCTTCTACTCGCCGGGAACCGTGCCGCTCCTTGGCGCGCTCCTCACGTACCGGCGCGGCCCGCCGCCCTGGTGGACCTCGGACGGCACGATTCCCGAGCCGGCCGCGGTCGCGCGCTACCGCGCGATGACCGCCTACTACGCGTCGATCGTCGCCTGGGGAGACAGCGACTACGACACCGCCGTCCTGCGGGCGGAGGAGGCGCTCGCCGCAGACCCCACGAAGAAAGGTGGGAAGGACTACGTCGTGCGCCTCCTCGGGGAGCGCGCGGACGCCAGGATTGCGGCGAATCGCGTGGACGACGCGATCGCGGACTACTTGTGCATGTTGCAGCACGATCCCGGGCGGGCCGAGGCCTGGCTCAACCTCGGCGATCTCTACCTCCGCAAGGGGATGGCGAGCCGGGCCGAGGCCGCGTTCAAGAACGCGACTCTTCTCCCTTCCGCGGAACCGCGGTACGTCGCCCTCGCCCACGCGAACCTCGCGCGCCTTTACCTGGGCCGGCGCGACCTCCCCGGCGCCCGGCGGGAATTCGCGAGCGCCCTCGCGCTCGACCCGGAGAACGCCGACATCCTCTACGACCTCGCGCGGCTAGAATTCGACGAGGATCGCCTCCCCGCGGCGCTCGAATACGCGGCCCGCGCGGCGCGCACCGGCTCCCGGCGGACCGACGTTCACAATCTCCACGGCGACCTGCTCCGCCTCTCCGGCAGACCTCGCGAGGCGCTTTCGGCCTACCGCGCGTCGCTCGCGATCGACGGCGACCAGGGCGAGGTCGAACTCCGCCTCTCGGAGCTCCACTACCAGCTCGGCGAGTTCGACGAGGCGTACGATAGCCTGGAGCGCGCCACCAGCCTCGGGGCCGACGTCAACCCGGCCTTCCGGGCGAACGTGCGCCGCGCGGCCGGGAAATGACGCTCGCCCCACCCCTCGTCCTTTTCGACGTCGATCTCACGCTCCTCACGGCGAAGGGCGCGGGCGCGCGTTCTCTCCTCGCGGCCCTCGCGGATCTCACCGGAGTCCGGATCGCGGTCGAGACGGTGAAGTTCGAGGGGGCGACCGACTACGCGATTCACGGCTGGCTCTGCGAGGAGGCCGGCGTCCTCGATCTC
Organism: Planctomycetota bacterium; assembly: GCA_016209595.1. Lineage (GTDB taxonomy): Bacteria > Planctomycetota > JACQVV01 > JACQVV01 > JACQVV01 > JACQVV01. The sequence continues at coordinate 862 of JACQVV010000238.1, read as the reverse complement.
ACCGAGGAGTTTCGCGCCCGCCTCGTCGAGAACTACCTCGGGCGGCTCGTCGCCGAGGTCGCGGCTCGCCCGCCCGTGGCGATGCCCGGCGTCGCCGGGACACTCGAACGCCTCCTCGCCGCGGGCGCGACGCTGGGCCTCGCGACCGGAAACCTGGAGCGCGGCGCCCGCATCAAGCTCGATCCCCTCGGGCTCAATCGCTTCTTCTCCGCCGGCGGCTTCGGCGACCGACACGCCGACCGAACCGACGTCGTCCTCGCGGCGATCGAAGCCTGCTCGGCGCGCCACGGCGTCCCGTTCGCCCCGTCCGGCACCGTCGTGGTGGGGGACACGCCCCGGGACATCGATGCCGGCCGCCGCGCCGGCGCTCGCACGGTCGGCGTCGCGACCGGGAACCACACCCGCGCCGCGCTCGCTGGCGCCGACCTCGTGCTCACTGACCTCGCCGAAGCCACGCGGCTCGCGGAGTTCATCCTGGGCCCCCGCGCCACATCGAAAGGATAGGGCGCGGATCCCGTCCAGCGGCGGGATGGAATGCCCGCCACCGCTGTTGTCGCGCATGCCCGGCCGCGCTCCCCGCGAGCGAACCCGATCGCTCATGCTATTCTTGGACTCGCTAGAACAACGAGTCGGGCTACCGGGGCGGAGCGCCCTCCCATCGCAGGCGCCACTGGACGTGGCTCGTCTCCAGGAGCCGTCTCGATTGGCCGAGGAGGGGCTCCGGCTCGACCCCCGCTTCTCGGCAGAGCGCCTCGAGGCGCCCGAGATCCAGGGCGTCCCACTCGATCTCCTCGAGGCGGGGGTCGAGGCATTCCTCCTCGACGAGATGGAGCCAGTCGACGAGGGCCTTCTCCGGGCTTGC
>JACQVV010000251.1 GCA_016209595.1 Planctomycetota bacterium | reverse complement strand
TCCGAGGGTGGAGCAGTAGATCGAGGAGGGAAAGTGCCCGAGCGTCACTCCCTGGGCATCGAGGCGCCGTTCGAGCGTCTCCCCGATGATCCCGGCCTGGGCCCTGGCCACGAGCCGCCCGCGGTCGACCCGAAGAAGTCGGTCGAGCCCCTTGAGGTCGAGCGCGATCCCTCCCGCCGCGGGGAGAGTCCCGCCGCAGACGCCCGACCCTCCGCCCACGGGGACGACGGGGACTCCCGCGCGCCGGGCTTCGACCAGGACCGCCGCGACCTCTTCATAGTTCCGTGGCCAGACCACAAGGTCCGGCGGCCGAAAGGACCGGCCGAAGAGCACCCCGATCTGCCCCAGGGGCCACAGGTCCCGCGCGTACGCCCGCCGGTCGGCCCCGGATCCGGAGACCCGGTCCCGCCCCAGCCGGCGGGCGAGTTCCTCCTCGAGTGCAATCACGCGGCGATTCTATTCCTTGACCGGCGCTAGAAGCCTGTGGGAAAAGTGCTTCGAAGGCGAGCGCGAGCTATTTCGGCCGAGATCGAGGCGCGGACCCGCTTCGTGGGTGCCCCCCAGGCGTAGCCCTGCTACGCCGCGGCCGAGCAACGAAGAGATCGGCCGAAAGAGCCGCGCACAGCCCAAATGACTTTTCCCACCGGCTGCTAGCAACATCGCATCGTGCTCTGCTACTCTCTTCGGGAACCCCAGGACAGGAGCCGGGCATGGAGTGGTCCTTCAGGATGGGAAGGGTCTTCGGCATCGACCTGAAGTTCCATTACCTCAACGTCCTTCTCTTCGCCGCGGTCTTGATCGAGAGGGGAACCTACGAGACCTTGGTCCTCGCTCTTCTTTTCGGGTTCGTCGTACTGCACGAGCTCGGCCACTGCTTCATGGCCCGGCGCTTCGGGGTCCGCATCAAGGACATTGTCCTCTTCCCGCTGGGCGGTGTCGCCAGGATGGAGCACCTGCCTCGTTCGCCGCGAATCGAGTTCCTGGTGGCGATCGCCGGCCCGGCGGTCAATGCGGTCCTCGCCGTCCTCTTCGCCCCCGTCGCTCTCCTGGGTCTGGCGATTCACCCGGAAATCGGAACCGGCATCCTCGCGCTCGCCGGACTCAACCTGCTGCTGGCGGTGTTCAACCTCATCCCGGCCTTCCCGATGGACGGTTCGCGCGTTCTGCGCGCGATGCTCGGCTGGGCCGGCTACGACTTCGTGCGGGCGACCGACGCCGTCGCTCTTGCCGGAAAGATCCTCGCCGGTGGCATGGTCTTCTTCGCTCTCGCCATGGTCACGGCCGGGTTGGGCGGCAGCAGTCTGTGGCTCGCCTTGATCGGGCTCTTCTGCTGGTTCGCCGGGGAACAGGAGCGCCGCCTCGTCCACTGGATGCAGGTCCATGGCCTCGGCGGTCCCTCCTCGTACGGAGCGCCGAGAGGCTCTCCGGTCCCCTCGGCCCTGCTGCCTCGAGTTGTATCCCTTCCACATGCGTGGCCGGCTGCCGCATCAGGGCGCACCACGCCCGACGGCTGGGTCGTCTATCCAGGAGGAATTCGGATACGGGTGGTCGTCTCGCCCGGAGGCGCGGCGCCCCCGGCCTGGCGCCCGCCTCGACCGCCCGGGGACGATGCCGAGTACCTTGGGTCTCCCGCGCCGGCACCAGGTCCCGCTCCGCTCCCCGCCCCCGGTCTCGACGAGGGGCCCGTCGATCCCCGCAACGCCCAGTTCGAGCGCCGGCTTCTCGGCGAGGGCCAGCGCGGAGGCCTTTTCTAGGATCCCGCGTTGCGCGATCGGATCCTCCTCGGCGGCCGCATCCGGTTCGAAGGAGCTCGGCGGGGAAGTCCGCCGGCGGCGCTCGGCCTCTCCCGCGGTCGGATCGTCGCCGCCGGGAGCGAGCGCGAGGTCCGCTCCTACCCCCTCCGCGATCCGGAGCTCGTCCGCCTCGACGGCGCGGCGGTCCTCCCGGGCTTCGTCGAGGCCCACTGCCACCTCAAAGCGTACTCGATCGCGTGCGAGAACCTCGACCTCGAGGGCATCGCCACGATGGAAGAGGCCGTCGAGAAGGTCGCCGAGCGGGCGGCGCGGGCGCTGCCGGGGACCTGGATCCTCGGCCGCGGATGGAACAAGAACCTCTGGCCCGGTCCGCGGACGCCAGATCGCGCGCCGCTCGACCGGGCGGCGCCGGCCCAGCCTGTAGCCCTCTGGAGCCACGACGGGCATGTCCTGTGGGCGAACCGGCGGGCGCTCGAAGAGACCGGCTTCTGGTCCCAGGTTCCCGCCGGCGACGGCGGGAGGTTCGAGATCGACCCCGACACCTGCGAGCCGACCGGAATCGTGACCGAACGGATGGCGGACCTCGTCCGGGAGAAGCTCCCCCTCCCCGACCGGGTCGCCACTCGCCGCGCGATCCGCGCCGGGTTGGATCGCCTCGCGCGGCTCGGGATCACGACCGCCCACACTTTTGAGGGATGCGACGACCTTTCGATCTACCAAGAGCTGGAGCACGAGAGGGAATTGCCCCTCCGCCTCGTCGTTCACTTCGCCGAGGAGGAACTTCACCACGCGATCAAGCTGGGCCTCCGATCGGGATTCGGGTCGGACCGGCTCGCACTGGGCGGCGTCAAGGTCTACCTCGATGGCGCGCTCGGGTCGCAGACAGCCCACTTCCTCGAACCGTACGCCGGTCTGGGCGGAAACCACGGCGTCGAGGTCACCACGCGCGAGGCGTTTTCGCTCATCGCCGCCGAGGCACAGGGAGCCGGGATCGTCCCGATCGTCCACGCGATCGGGGACCGGGCGAACCGCGTGGCCCTCGACGTCTTCGAGACCTACCCCGCGCCGCCGGGCCTTGCCTTCCCGCGGCGGATCGAACACGCCCAGACGCTCCACCCCGACGACGTACCGCGCTTCGGCCGCCTCGGGGTCCTCGCCTCGATGCAGCCCTGTCACATCTTCCAGGACATCGCAACGGCGGAACGCTATCTGGAAGGGCGGGCCAGGCGTTCCTTTCCCCTGGCGAGCCTCGCCCGCGCGGGCGCCGCCATCGCGTTCGGCTCCGACGCCCCGATCGAGGATCCCGACCCGCGCCGCGGACTCTTCGCGGCCGTGACGCGCCAGCGTCCCGACGGTACCCCGGCAGGCGGTTGGACACCGGAGGAACGAATCGGAATCGAGGCCGCGCTCGACGCCTACACCCAGGGCGGCGCGCTCGCGAGCGGGTTCGCCGGAAGGCGCGGCCGGGTCCAGCCCGGTTTCGACGCCGACCTTGTCGTCCTTTCCCGAGACCCGGCCGAGGTCGAGCCGGACGAGCTCCTCGGGCTCCGGGTCCTGCGAACGATCGTGGCCGGCGAGGACGTCTTCGCGGAAGGATGAGGATGGACGACCGCGATCGCCTCCTTTCCATGCTCGTCGCCGCGAGCCGGCGCGGGGAGTTCGTGCTCTCCTCCGGCAAGAAGAGCGATTTCTACATCGACGGGAAGCAGGTGACGCTCACAGGCGAGGGGCTCTCGCTCTCCGCGCGGCTCCTCTACCCGCGGATCGTCGCCGCGGGAGCCGGCGCGGTCGGCGGGCCCTCGACCGGGGCCGACCCGATCGTCGGGGCGCTCGGCGTCCATTCGTGGCGCGAGGGCAGCCCCCTCGCGCTCTTCTATGTCCGCAAGGAACCGAAGGGCCACGGCGCGGGACGACGGATCGAGGGGCCGCCCCTGGCCGCGACCGCCCGCGTCGCGCTCGTCGAGGATGTCGTGACGACAGGCGCCTCGCTCGTCCGCGCAATCGATGCCGTTCGTTCGACCTACGGCTCGATCGTCGTTCGCACGTTCTGTCTCGTCGACCGCGAGGAGGGCGGCGGCGACGCGCTCGCCGCCGCCGGCGTGCCGCTCGAGGCGATCTTCCGCCGCGCGGAGATTCTCGCCCGGCTATAGCCGCTGGTCAGGGCGACGGGCTGAACCGGAGCAGCCTCTCGGAGAACTTCACCTCGGCGACCCAGAGGTAGGCGCCGTCGAAGCAGAGCGCCGCCGGGTAGCGAAGTCCGTTTCTCGCGAGCTCGGGCTTCTGGTCGTCGAAGTCGTCCTCGCCGAGCAGCACGTCGGCGCGCTTTCCCGCGACGGCGTCCTCGAGGCGGTTCCAGATGTGGACGCGGTGGAAGCCGCCGTCGGCCACGAAGAGCCGGCCGCGGTGGACCACGACCGAGGGAACGCCGTTGAAGTGGGTCTCGTGCCGAATCGGCCCGCCGTCCCGGCCCCTCGCTCCGATCACCAGGGGTTTCGCGTCTGGACCGAGCTCGTCCACAGGGTAGACGTGCGCCTCGTGGCCGAACCCCGTGCCGACCCCGAGATACTCCCCGTCCGAGGAGAGCTTCCAGACCGTCTCGACGTCGAGGGAGAAGGCGGGCGGCTCATCTTTCTCCGGGATTCCCTTCCAGACATGGATCTTCCCGGCTTCCTGGTCTCCGACGTAGAAGTATCGGTCGTCGAGGGCGACCCCATAGATGTCCTCGAGCCGCACGCCGCCGATCTCCTCCTGGAAGGAAAGGTCCGGGAGGTTCCCTTCGAGCGGGAGCTTCTTCCAGACGCGGATGTCCCGATGACCGGCGAGAACCAGCGTCTCGCCATGGAGGGCCACATCCATGGGCGACATGTCGAGCGAGTAGACGAGGTCGGGATGGGCGCCGCTCTCGTCAGGGACCTTCCTCCAGACGTGGAGCGTCCGGTCGAGGTCGGAGGCCACGAAGAGGCTCTTCCCGTTCGACGCCGGGATCGGGTTCGAGATGATGAAGTTCGTGGCGAGCGTGTCGGTCTCGATGTCCGGCGAGCCGATCGCGAAGTCGGGGGCCTGATCCGCTCTTTCCGGGATTCTCCGGTAGACGACGATCGAATTCCGGTTCCCGCAGCAGACATAGAGCCGCTCCCCGACGAGCGCCGTCCCCACGTGGTCCCCGCCCCGGAAGTTGTAGCCCGCGATCGCGAGATCCGGGGCGTCGTCCGCCCCCTCGGGGAAAGACTTCCACAGATACAGCGTCGCGCCCACGAGGAAGAGCCGGCCGTCCGAGGCCATGCTCCCGCGGAGCCACGCCTCGCCCGGGTGCTCGACTCCCGAAACGAAGAAGTCGTAGGGCTGGTCGTCCTCGGTCGGAAAGCTCTTCCAGAAGAAGGTCCCTGCTCCGGGCCCATGGGCGGGTGCCGGCGGGGCCCCATTCTGTTCGACCTTCGGGTTGTGGTCGCCCACGATGAGGCACTTCCCGTCGCTCGTGATCGTGCGAGGAGTCCCGAGGTGCCCGCCGCCGCGAAGGAACAGATCGGCCGGCTGGCCGTCCTTCTCGGGGAACGAGTTCCAGACGAGCACCGCCCCGCCGCGCGTGCTCGACACGACGACCCGCGTCCCGTCGGTCCAGAGGCCCCAGGGCCAGATGAATCTCTCCTTCGATGGCCCCCCAGGGCCGCCGTCGCCGGTCCCGAGGATCACGTCCGCCGCCTCGCCGTTCTCCTCGGGCCATTCGTTCCAGACGAGGATCCGATGGTTTTCGGTGTCCGCCACGAGGATTCGCTTCCCGTCGGTCGCGACCTGCACGGGGAAGTTGAGCTCGCCCCGCCCGTCTCCCGAGTTGTTCGAGTCGAAGTCCTCCTGGCCGAGCACGAGATCGGGGGGGACGTTCCCGTCCGGGAGCGCGTTCCAGATGAGGATGCGGTTGTTGTATGTGTCGGCAAGCAGAAGCCGCTTCCCGTCCGTCGCGATCCCCATGGGGTGGTTGAAGAGGAGGGGCCCGCCGGTCTGGTCGAAGCCGATCGCGGAGAGAACGATGTCCGCGTCCTGTCCCGTCCTGAAGCTCCCGGAGGTCTTCCCGGCGGCCGTGGTGTAGGACGACTCGATCTTCTCGACCTCGATCTTCTCCTCGGCTCGAGGGCTGCCGCCCCGAGGACCGCCCTCCCGCGGTCCGGGCCTCGCCGCGGCGGCGAGGCTCTGCGGGTCGGCGCCGAGTTCGACGAGGATCTTGGCCGCGAGGTCGTTCTCCCTCCCTTCCGCGATTCCTCCTTCCTTGCGAAGCTCGGCGAGGCGCTCCTCTCCCAGCTCCTCCTTCATTCTGTCGTCGAAGCCCGCGGGCGCCGCGATACGCCCCTCCAGGAGCGCGCTCGTCACGTCCGGAGGGAACTTCTTCCGCGCCTCGTCGAACCCCCTCCCGCCGTCCTCCTGGGCCGCGGCAGGGGCGCCGGCGGCGAGGACCAGGGAAAGCACCATCGCCACGCGCTTCATGATCGCGGCCTCCTTGTCGATCTCCAGGTGAGCGAGACCCTGGAACGCGAGCACTCGCAGATCCCGTGCCATCGCGTGCGTGCTCGCCTCGCCCCATGTCCCGAGCGCCCGAACCGCTACCCAACTCGGGAGTTGCTTCGTCCGCCCCGCGCCCGACCACTCGCGACACGACGGGGGCCGCTTGACAAGAGGCTTCACCTGCGGGCCGCACGAGGGTCAAGCGGCTTTACGCGGGGCAGGAACGCATCACGCCGTATCGCGGATCCAGCCGAAATCCTCCCGATGGTATACTCGGCTGCGTGGGGATAAGGCGCGCGCTCCTCTCGGTCTCCGACAAGCGGGACATCGTCGATTTCGCCCGCGGGCTTGTCGATTTGGGAATTGAGGTGCTCTCGACGGGAGGGACGGCAGCGCGGCTCGTTGAGGCGGGTGTGCCGGTGGTCGAGGTCGCCGAGTACACGGGGTTCCCCGAGATGCTGGACGGGCGCGTGAAGACGCTCCACCCGAAGATCCACGCCGGGATCCTCGCCCGGCGCGATCGGCCGCACGACATGGAGTCGCTCGCGCGAGAAGGGATCGGCACGATCGACCTCGTCGCCGTGAACCTCTATCCCTTCGCCGACCGGCTCCGGACCGTCGAGGGGAATGTCGAGGAGGCGCTGGACTGGATCGACGTCGGCGGCCCGGCGCTGCTCCGGGCCGCCGCGAAGAACTACCCGCATGTCGCGGTGGTCGGCGACCCGGACCGCTACTTCACGGTGCTGGAGGAGCTCCGATCGACGGGCGGGACGCTCTCCCACCAGACGCGCTGGGAACTCGCCTGCGAGGTCTTCGCCCTCACGTCGGCGTACGATCTGTCGATCGCGGCGGCTTTCGGGCGGCGGCGAACGGACGCGACGCCCTTCCCGCCCCGGTTCGCGGGAGAGTACGCGAAGAGAGCGGATCTTCGCTACGGAGAGAACCCGCACCAGCGGGCGGCGCTCTACATCGACGAATCGGATCCTGGCCCTTCGATCACGCGCGCCCGCGTTCTGGGGGGGAAGGAGCTCTCCCACAACAACTATCTCGACCTCGACAGGGCTTTCCTGGTCGCGGGGGAGCTCGAGGGGTGCGCCGCCGTCGTGGTGAAGCACGCGACGCCATGCGGCGTTGCGATCGACGTCTCGCCCGACCGGGCCTTCGAGCGGGCCTGGAACGCCGATCCGAAGAGTGCCTACGGATCGGTCGTCGGTTTCAATCGCAGGCTCGATCGGAGAGCCGCGGAGAAGATCGCGGAGACGGCGTCGTTCGTCGAAGCGATGCTGGCGCCGAGTTTCGACGCCGCGGCGATCGATGTCCTCTCGACGGGACCGAAGTGGGGCACGTCGCTCCGGCTCCTGGAGTGTCCCGGGCTCGGCGTCGAGAGCATGAGCCGGCCCGGCCGGCTCCGCCTGCGGAGCATCACGGGAGGTCTCCTCGTCCAGGACGCGGACCGGGCGCTCCTCGCGGACGGGGCGCCGGAGGTCGTGGCCGGCCGGGAGCCGTTGCCGGACGTGATGGCCGACCTCCTCTTCGCTTTCGCGGTCGCGAAGCACGTCGCCTCGAACGCGATCGTCGTCGCGAAGGATGGCGCAACCCTCGGGATCGGCGGAGGGCACGTGAGCCGAGTGGACGCCGTGGAGTTCGCCCTGGCCAAGGCGGGCGAGCGGGTCCGAGGCGCGGTGCTCGCCTCCGACGCCTTCTTCCCGTTCCGGGATTCGATCGACGTTGCCGCGAAGGCGGGGATCGCCGCCATCGTCCAGCCCGGCGGGTCCCGTCGCGACGCAGAGGTGACCCAGGCCTGCAAGGAGCACGGGATAACGCTCGTCATCGCCCGCACGAGGCATTTTCGGCACTAGCCACACCAGTAGATGATTGTGGGAAAGAGATGAAGACGATTCTGGCCGTCGACGACGACCCGGCCATCCTCAAGGTCATCCGGGTTCACCTGGAGAAGGCGGGCTACCGCGTTCTCGCGGAGACGAGCGCCGCGGGCGCCATCGAACGCCTCGACGCGGAACCCGTCGACCTGGCGGTTCTCGACATCATGATGCCGGGCACGGACGGCCTGGAGCTCTGCGAACGGATGCGCGCGACCGGACGGCGGATGCCGATCCTCTTCCTCACCGCGCGCGGCTCCTCGATCGACGTGCTCCAGGGGTACGCCGCCGGGGCGCAGGCGTACCTCACCAAGCCCTTCAAGGCGAAGGAACTCCTGGAGAAGGTCGAGTACGCCTTCCGTGCCGAGCCGGGACTCTAGCGAGGTGTTCGGCGGTGAGTTCCTCCGCCGCGCGGTCGAGGGGCCTTACCGCCATGGGGAATCGGGGTTCGGGTTCCGGCTCCATCACAACCGCGTCCGCTACCCCCGGCTCCTCGCCACGACGGTCTCGGAGGCCTTTTCCCGGGTCGCCTCGTTCCTGGAGGGCGTGGTCCCACCTCCTCGCGCGCCGCTCGAGATCTTTGTGCGCAGCCGCCGCCGGCGGAAAAACGAGCCTCGCGCCGCCTTCCTGCCCCGCACAGCGAGCGGCCGCTCGGCCCTCTTCCTCAACCTTCACAACCGGGAACGGCTCCCCCTCGACTCGGTCTTCTTCTGGGAGCTCGTGCGCGCCGCCCTCGTCCACGAATTTGTCCACGCCTTCGTTCACTCGAGGACGGGCGGGCTCCCTCTCCCCGCCTGGATGGACGAGGGAACGGCGCGTTTTGTGGAGAGGGAGGTCGCGCCGCGCGCGGTTCTCGCACGAGGGACCGCCGCCGTCGGCCGGGACGCGCGCGATGCCGCGTCCGGCGCGGTTGGTCTGTACGAGGCGGGCCATCGCGTCGTCGAGTACCTGGTGCGGCGCTTCGGGCTCTCCGCCTGGTTCGACTGCCTCGCCGACGTCTCGCGGTACCTCGCCGGACAGCGGGGACGGATCCGCGCTGCGCACCGGAGCCCCCATGCGAGCCGTGTGAACCGCCGGATCGACTTGCTCCTTCGCCGTCGCTTCGGACTCGACCGCTCGGGGATCGCCCAGCGCCTGGGAGGCGGCAAGCGCGAGCACCCGGCCGAGGTCGAGCCCGCGGTCTTCGACCTCGTCCTCGCCGGAAGGATCGAGATCTCGCGCGCCGCCCCTCCCGTCCAGGTCGCGCTCGCACTTCTCTTCCGGCCCGCCTGCCACGAAGCCCCGGTCGTCACGTCGGTGGCGCGCTCGCGGCGCGCCGTTCGCGCGCTCCTCGGGCGCGCCCGGCGCGAGGACCGGCCGATCTTCCACGACGCGGCGCTCGCGTTTCGCCTCGCGACGGGCCGGCTCCTCCACCGGCCCATCCCGCCGCCATTCCGGGCCGCGGTCCTCGCCCTGGCGCGAGAAACCGTCAGGAGAGGACGTACCCTCCGGCCGGCAAGCCTCGTGCGGATCGAGGGGGACCGCCGGGTCGTCGGAGTCGCCACGTTCGAGAACGGACTCGCGATCCGCGTCGATCCCCCGCCGCGCTGCCGGGGCGCGATCCGAATCCGGTCGCCGGGTTTCGCCCGGCGAATCGCCTCGCTCGTTCTCCCGGGCGAGTGTCTCCCGGCCGAGCTCGCGCGGGAGCTCGCCCGCTCGTTCCCGAGAGACCGCCGCCTCCGGCGTGTCAGCGGATGGCCTCGATCCCGCGCGCGAGGAACTCTCTCATCTGGGCGTATTCCTGGAGCGAGAGGCCGTTCGGGACGTCGAGATCCCCTTGGACCGAATAGACCTCGGGGCCGATCCTGACCATGCCGCCCGTCCAGTTCTCGGGGAGGCTGTGGTTTCCGCGGTTCTTGCAGAGGTCGAAGCCGATCCGGTCGAGATACCGGACGCGGAACTCGTCCCAGAGCGCCCTGGCAAGCTCCGCGCGCCGTGCGTCGCCGCGCCGAACGGCCCGGTCGCGGAGGCGCAGGAACGTGGCGAGGTATCGGTAGTCGTCGATCCCCTCCCGGATCGTCTCGAAACCGACCGCCGGTCCGCCGAGCTCGTCGACGGTTCCGGCCTCGTAGTTGACCTGGCCGCGGGGGTAGCGGTAAGGGGAGGGCTGCTCCACCTCGTAATCGGGCGGCGCGGGCACCGTGGCGTAGACGGCCTGGGGATCGTCGTTGAACCCGTAGGCCCATTCGAAGCACCCGTCGGCGCCGGCATACCACTGGCCCAGCCCGTACATGAACCGTAGTGGCTCGGGATGCCACCCGGCTTTCGAGTCGATGTTGTAGAAGAAGACGCGCTTCTTCTCCGGCGGCTGGAACGAGTTCTTCCAGTCGCGGAAGAGCTGCCAGCGCGTCCTGTCCGGGTTCCCGCGCGGAATCGCGGGGCCGTCGTGGAACGCGATGTAGTCCAGGAGTTCGAACCGGCGGATCTCCGTCAGGTTGGCCGGGTTCCACGCCGTCCCCGCCGTCGCGTTCCCTTCCAGCCCGGAACAGGCGAGCTGGATTTCCGGATCCAGCGCCTTCACCTTCCCGTAGATCAGCCGGATGAGGGGGCGGAGGTAGTCCCTCTTCTCGCTGCTGCTGAACGCCTCGTCGAGCGGCTCGAACACGATCGGGGCCCAGCGCCGGCGGCTGCCCACCGCTTCCTTCCCGTGCTCGTGGACGAGCCGCAGGAACTCGACGTAGGCATCCGCGACTTTCCCGAGCAGAACGGGATCCTGCTCGCTTGCGACCGCCTCGATATCGATCCCCATCGCCGAGAGCTTGTCGGCGAACGTCTCCGGAGGACGGTTCCTGGCTCGGAGCTCGGCCGAGGCGATCCAGTAGACCGGTTTCGTGAACCTCCGCGAGAAGTAGTACTCGGAGTAGACGTCCATGTTCCGTTCGAAGATGCTCCCCGCCTCCCCTTCCCCCTTCCACCGGATCTCGACCTGGATCGACCGGAGCGCCTGCGAGCCGTCCCGCGCGACAACGGGCGCGAGGTCGAAATCGAGCCAGGACTCGCCGCAGAGAAGGACGCTGTTCATCCCGTGCGCGGCCATGTCGTCGAAGGTCGTCCGGATCGCCCGCTCGTCATCGCGCAGCCGGTCGATCATCGCGAAGAGGGCGCTCCCGCGCGCGAGGCGGAAGGGGCGCACGGTGAACTCCAGCGGCACCGCGGTCCGGACCTCGCCTCCCACCTTCACGACCACGGTTCCCCGGTAGAGGCCCGCGGCGCAGGGTTCGGGCACCTCGATCGTGATCCAGAAGGGCTGGTTCGCGTCGCTCGGGACGTCCACCGAGGGGCGGTCCTCCTCCAGGATAAGGGGCGCATCCCGCACGACCCACATCTTGTTGCTGAACCAGTACTTGTCCCGGTAGCTCAGCGTGCGAACGCGTATCCGAGTGCGCGGGATCGTTCCCCCGCCAGCACGCCGCGCGTCACCCGCAAGCTCCACGCTCACGCGTTCGAGGGATTCCTCCCGGATGTTGCGAAGAACGAGCACCACCGGTTCGAACTCGCCCGGACAGGCCGCTCCGCGAAGCCCTGCCACCCGCTCCCCCAGCGTCGACTCTGCGTTGCGAAAGACGACGGAGAGAGGAGAAGGGGAGAAGAGCATGAAGCCTCGCTTCCGCTCCGTCTCCGTGGGTTCCGGCAACCCGGCTTGCTCCTGGCACTGGAGCTCGACGAGCTCGCGAGCCTCCGCAGCGACCGGTAGGAACGACGCGAGCAGAAGCACGAGCCACCAAACGCGGTTCACCGTCGGTGCCCTCCTGGTACGCCTTAGAGGACTCCAGCCCTCGTACAAAGAACTGAAGTAGCAAGAGTGATGCCGGATCGTTGCCGCTTCAAAACCCCTCTTGGGCCCTGGATCCGCGGATCCCGTCTGTCGGGTTCTCCAGGCGCACCGTTACCTTCCCGCAACATCGTCCCGATCGAGTAGCGCGAAGAGGGCCTTTTCGTGGGGACGCGATCCCGGCCCCGCGCCCACCCTTCCTCTACTCGCTCCCTTCTACGTAGGCTCCGCGAGCCTCCGGGCGAGGGCGTCGTAACAGGCGGAAAGCGACTGAGAGATGACTTTAGTCCCGGAGAGGACTGGCATGAAATTCGTGTCACCCACCCAGCGAGGGACCACGTGGAGGTGCAGATGGTCGTCCACGCCCGCACCGGCCGCCCGACCGAGGTTCAGGCCGACGTTGGTCCCCTCCGTTCGGAGCACGGCGGTGAGTAGCCTTACCATCCGGCCCAGCGCGTCCCACATCTCGGCGGCCGTGCGGCCGTCGAGCTCGGCGAGATCCGCGGTGTGCCGGTTGGGGACGACCATGAGGTGCCCGTTCGAGTAGGGATAGCGGTTGAGGACCACGAAGACGTTCTCGCCCCGCCACAGCACGAGGTTCTCGCGGTCGCGGGCGGGATCCTCGGCGAGGTAGCGGCAGAGGAAGCAGTCCTTCTCCCTCCCCTTCAGAATGAACTCCATGCGCCACGGCGCCCAGAGCGGGTCCATCAGTGGACCTTCAGATGCAAGATCGAGACCAGAAGGAAATACCTGAGGTCCGCGAGCCTGGGCATGTCGAGGGCCAGCGTGAGCACGTAGACGGTCGGCCCCTTCTGGAAGAGGTAGAACTCGACGAAGGTGTCGGAACCGCCCGGCTCGGCGGGGCGGACGAAGGTATAGGTCTCGCACTCGAGGCCGGCGAGGTCGATCGCCTGGTGCCCGGTCTCCTGCAGGTGCTTCGTGCGGGCCATGATGTCGTTGCGATGGATCTCGGCCTGGGCGGCCGTCGTGCGGGCCGCGTGCATGTCGCGAGGGAAGAGCGCTATCTGGAAATGGGATGCTTCCCCGCTCCCAGCCGGGATGCCGCGAGGGAGCACGAAGCGATAGACTCGCCCGTCCACATCGCGGCGAACCTCGAAGGCCCGGAGAACGGGGAGCCCCAGCGCCATGTCTTCGGTCCAGAACGGCCGGTAGGCGGCGGAGAGGTCGGACCCCTCGGCGCAGAAGGGAGCGAGGAACTCCGCCATCCGGCGGCGCCTTTCCGCGCCCGAAGGGTCGCCCCAGATGGAGAGGACCTCCAGGGCGTCCATCGCCGCTCGGCATTCGCCCGCGAGAGCTCGGTCTTCGATGCGCTCGGAGAGGAAACCTGCCCAGACGGCGCGGGAGTCGCCTCCCTCCTCGGGCGCTAGCGAGACAAGGTGCCGGAGGGCCGCGGCGGCAGCGGCGAAGTCGCCCAGCTTCGTCGCGCGACCGATCGACGACGAGAGAATCAATACCTCCAGGGCGCGGACGCGCTCCGGCGAGGAGTCCGGGTAGTGCGCGGTCCACCAGG
>JACQVV010000015.1 GCA_016209595.1 Planctomycetota bacterium | reverse complement strand
GGAGTGTTTTCCGCAGAACAAGGGAGGTCGGGGATGGACCAGGACCAGTGGCGGGCCCAGGTAGGCAGGCTCTCGGATCGACAGCTCATCGAGCGGGCCAGACACCTCGCTCGCGCCGAGTGGGAGGCCCAGCACGAGCTCCTCTTCCACTTGATCGAGATTGAGAAGCGACGGATCCATCTCGAGCAGGGCTACTCCTCGATCTTCGACTATCTCGTCCGAGGGCTGGGGTACTCCGAGTCCTCGGCGTACCGGCGCCTGGCGACGTCCCGGGCGATCCGCGACTACCCGCGGGTCTACGAGGGCCTGCTGACGAGGCGGCTCAACATGAGCACGATCGCGCTCCTCGGGCGGGTGCTCACACCGGGGAACGAGGAACAGCTCGTGGGCGCGGCCCTGGGCAAGTCGCAGAAGGAGGTCGAGGCCCTGGTGGCCAGGCTCAGGCCGGCAGGGAGGGTGCGGGACAGGATCGTGCCGATCCAGATCGCGCCGGAGCCGCCGGATACGGCAAGGACCGGCACCGGACCCTCCCCCAGGCCGGAAGCGGCACCTGCAGGGGCGGCCGCGCCGGTGCCCGAACCCAACGAGACGGCGCAGAGCACGGAGGTCCCCGGGAACCGGCCGGAGACGCCGGAGCCGGAGGCGCGTGGAAGGTCGTCTACTTCCGCAGCGGAAGTGCGCATGAAGGTCTCCTTCGCCGCAAGCGTGGAGTTCGCCGCCAAGGTCGTGTTCGGGGTTCGGGGTTCGGGGAACGGGGATCGGGAAATGCTACCCGAGGGAGCGCAGCAGGCCGCCGAGTCGGCCAACGGTGTCGGCTTGCAGGCGAAGTCGCTCGTAGGCACGCGTGTCGATGTACCCAAGCCCGCGGGCCAGGAAAAAAACGTACGTCGCCAGATCCGAACCCCGATCCCCGACCTCCGAACCCCGGGACGGGGTCCGGTGTTCGGCAACGAACGGCCTGGAGATCCACCACGACGAGCCCTTCGGCCTCGGGGGGGCGACGACGCTTTCGAACCTTCGCCTCGCGTGCCGGGCGCACAACCTGAGGATGGCTGAGACAGCCCATGGTGCCGGGGCGATCCAGGCCGCACGGGCGAACCGTGCCCAGGGAACGAGGAACTGAGGTTTTCCCGACAAGGAGACGATGCGAGATGCTCACAAGGGATCGGGCGGATCGGCAACTCGGCTTCGCGGACATGACTCGGGCCGCTGGTTCGGTTCCGAAGGATCACCGATTGCTCCGGATGCGGCGGGCCGTGGACTGGGAGGGGATCGAGAAGAGCCTGGCCTCCTACTACGACGCGTGGACGGGCCGGCCGAGCTTCGCTCCGGCGCTCCTCGTCCGGATGCTGGTGCTGGAGTACTACGCCGATTTGTCGGACCGCGACGTGGAAGAGCAGGCCGGGTACAACCTCCTCTACCGAGCTTTCTTGGGCCTGGGAATGGATGACCGCGTCCCGGATTCCACGACGCTCGTGCGCTTTCGCGACCGGATCGGCGAGGAAGGCATTCGCAAGGTCTTCGCGGAAGTGAACCGGCAGCTCGAGGCCGCGGGGCTCGTGGGTAGCGACCGGCCGGTCCTGGACGGGGTGCGCATGTGGGCGAAGGTCGCTCGGCGTTCCTGGGTGGGACTCATGCAGAGAGGACGGGAGAAGGTGTACGAAGCGCTTGGGAGGGTGGAGCCCGACCGAGCCGATGCTCCATGGGGGTACAAGAGCGAGAGCCTTGCATGAGCGACGCTGTGGATGTGTGTGGGGGGGGGCGCCAGGATGGCGCCGGGGGAGGCCGAGGGGGCGAAGCCCCCTCGGGGAGGAGCGGAGGCCAGGGATGGCCGGAGCGACGATTGGCGTCGCGCCCGCGCCGTGGGGCGGCGCTCCTTGCCGACCGGGACCGCCCGGTGAGCTTCGACGACCCCGATGCTCGGTGGGGACACAAGAAGGAGGACCTCGCCTTCTGCGGGTACAAGGCCCACGAGGCGATCGAACCGGAGAGTCGGATCATCACCAGCGTCGATGTGGTCCCCGGTAACGCGAACGAGGCTGTCCGCACGGACGATCTCCTGGCCAAGGACACGGTCACTCGGGACAAGGAGGCGGTCGTGATCGCGGACGCACTGTACAACAACGCGACGACAGTCGAGCAGGTGGAGGATGCGGGGGGCCGGCCCTGCTTCGCGGGGCTTTCGGCCGAACGTAAGAGCGACGACTTCGAATACGACGAAGAAACCGACGAGATGACCTGTCCGGCAGGGAAGCACTCCATCGGCAAGGTCCGTGTGAGCGCGGGGGACCTCTACTACTTCTCGGTGGGCGACTGCAGCGGATGTCCGTTCCGAGAGACGTGCCTGACGCCGGGAGAGCGCGCCGGCCGCGCCGGAGCCCGCCGGCGGATCTACCTCTCGGACGTGCGCAAGAGGAAGCGGGCGGCCGGCCAGGCGGG
>JACQVV010000237.1 GCA_016209595.1 Planctomycetota bacterium | reverse complement strand
CTCCTCAACAACCGACTCCGTTAGGTTGTTTCGTCGGCGCGCCTTGCCTGGCGGCGCCTCGCTCGGCCTCGGTGTTGACGCATTTATTTCCTCACAGCCCCTAAGTCATTGATACGACTCGGCGTCCGTCTTTTTTCTGCGCGGCGACACCTGGCGGTGGGTTTTTGCGAGCTAAGCAATAGAGGGTTTTGCGACAAGGGCAATGCATGGCCGAAACTGGACCCGAGGATCTCCTCGTGCTGCTCGTGCGCCACAGGCTTACCTCGGCGCAGGAGGTTTCCCGGGGCCTGGAGGCATGGAAACGCGCGAGGGAGGCGGGCAGCGACGCGACCCAGATAGATGCGCTCGTGCGGTCAGCCGGAGTGCCGGCCGCGGCCATCGCCAGGCTCCTGAACGAGACGGGGTTGCGGCTCGCGACCTGCGCCGGGTGCGGGCGGACCTTTGGGGCGGCCGGGAAGAGTGCGCCTGCGTGCCCGGGATGCAGGACGCTGTGCCGATGGCTCAAGGTCCCGGGCGATCCAGACGATTCGACCCGGGTCCAGAGGCCGGCCGTGCTGGAGGGTGGAGAGGACGAGGAGGGACCGCTCGGGGGTGGGCGCTACGAACGGATTGGGCTCCTCGGCCGGGGCGGAATGGGGGTGGTCTACCTCGCTCACGACTCCCGGTTCGACCGGATGGTCGCCATCAAGACGGTCCGGCTCGAACGGCGAGATGGCAGCCTCGATCTCCAGCGCTTCGAACGCGAGGCGCGGATGCTCGCGAAGCTCCAGCACCCGAACGTCGTCAGCGTCTTCGACCTCGACCTCGCGGCCGAACCCCCATACCTGGTCATGGAGTACGTGGAGGGCGAGACCTTCGAGGATGCCCTCGCCGGGAATCTCGACCGGCGAAAAGCCCTCCGGATTCTCGCCATGGAGGCGAGGGGTGTCGCCGCGGCGCACGAGCAGGGGATCGTCCACCGGGACTTGAAACCAGCCAACGTCCTCGTCGACCGTTCGGGAGTTGCCAAGGTCACCGACTTCGGCCTCGCCCGCGAGATCGAGACCGACGCCGGCATCACCCAGGGCGACTACGTCCCGGGGACGCCGGCCTACATGGCGCCGGAACAGCACCGGCGCGAGCCGGAGCGGATCGGTCCCTGGACCGACGTCTACGCTCTGGGAATCCAGCTCTACCGGGTTCTCTACGGGCGATTCCCCTTCGACGGGTCCTCCTGGGCCGCGCTCCAGCGTTTCGTCCTCTCCGAGGGTCCCCGTCCCGGTCCGCCCGAGGGCCGTCCGTATTCGCCCGCGCTCCACAAGGTCTACGCGAGGGCCATCTCCCGGGACCCCGAGAGGCGCCATGCGACCGCGGCGGAGTTTCTGAAGGACTTGAACGGCGCTCTCGCCATGTCTTCCTCGGGGATCACCCATCGCGCCCGGCGGCGCGGGGTCGGACCGCTGCTCGCCTCGATCGCTGCGGCGGTGCTCGTCGTTCTCGCCGCGGTCACTGCCCTCACCATGTCTACCGGCGGAAAGGACGAACCCGGGAAAACGAGCGAGGCCCGCGCGGAGCCGGCGGTGTCCAGGCCGCCCGCGCCCACCGGGGAAGAGAGTCCACGGCCCGAGGTCGCGCGAGATCCCGTCCCCCGCGCCCGAGTGGCCTGGAGCGCGTCCCTCGCCCCGGGGGCAGAATGGAGGATCCTCGGCTCTGTGAGCGGGGTCGTCGTCCTCGCTGACGACAGCGGGGACTTCGCCGCACACGAGACTCTCTCCGGGAAGCCTCTCTGGGTGGTCTCCCGTGCCTCGCTGGTTCGGGAAGTCGGCAACGTCGAGGTGGCTCGCCTGCTCGTCGAGAAGCTCTGGGTTCTCGGGAACGATGGGATCGTGGGCGTGGATTCCCGATCGGGCGCCCTTCAGAAGATGCCCCGTGACGGCGCGATGCGGCACTTGCGGTCGTGGTTCTTCGAGAGCGACAGGGCGGTGCTTGTCGGGCATCCCCGTGTCGGCTTCTTCGGATGGCACGAGAGGCTCGGCCGGATCTCCTGGCCTCCCGGGAACTGGGTCCGGCCGGCGGCGATCTGGGAGTCGGGGGACGTCATGGCCGTCGCGTTTGCGGACGGAGGGCTCCAGATCCTCGAGCCCGCGGACGGTTCGGTCCTCTGGGCGTTTCCGGGGGAGACCGGACGGCGGGACGACGCGGCCACGGTCCGGCTCGACCCGACGAGCCGCGTCCTCCTCCACCTTGCCGCCGGGCGCCTCCGGGCCTTCGACTGGCGCTCCGGGAGTGCCCTCTGGGAGAGGGAAGCCCCCGACCTCGCCGAGCTTCTGGGCGCCGACCGCGAGCGGGCGTACCTCGTCGCTCCCGCCGGCGGCGGGCGAGAGCTCGTCGGCCTGGATCTCCAGAGCGGCGAGGAGCGATTCCGGCTTCCCGCCCCCCTTGCCTGGATCTGGCACGAGGGAGTGCTCCACGTCCTCTGTCGCGGCCCGGAAGGCGTCCGCCACGTCCGACCACAGGCCGGCGGCGAGGAGGGCGAACCATTGCCGCCGGAGGGAGAGGACATGGTGCGGGGTCTCGCCTCGGCAGGCAGGGCGGGTCTCGTCGCGCTTCTCGACCGGCGCCTTGTCGGGCTCGATCCGGCGACGCTACGCGCGACGTGGATCCACGAGGCGGGGTGCGACCTCGCCGGTTCGCCGGGCGTCCGGTGGGCCGAAGGGGAGGGCCTTGCCGTCGTCGAGGGTTCCCAGCTCGTCTTCCTCGAGATCCCGGGAGGCCGCCAGAGCCCCGGGGGAACGGAGAGAAAGGAGTGATGCCCATGGACGATCGCCCCCAGGCCGATGACGCTCACGAATCGGCGCCGCGACTTCACGAGGTCCTGGACAGACTCGCTCGAGTGGAGGGGGAACTCGCGGGCGTTCGGCGGTGCCACGCCAGGCTGAGGCGCAGTGGGGCGGCCATCCTTGTGGTCGGATTCGCGTTCGTCGGGCTCGCCGCCGCCGTGCGGGTGAAGAGCGCGGACCTGGAGATCCGAGAGAACCCCGACGGCGGGGGGGCGGGGTCGGATTCCTACCGCCTGAAGCTCGTCGGCCGGGTCGCGGGCCCCGCGGACGCGGCCATGAGCCTCCAGAACGTCGCCGAGCCCGGGAGCGACTACCGCCTGGCCTTCCTGAACAACGGCGGTACGGAACTCGTGACGATCGAGGAGGGCGGAAACGTCGGCATCGGGACCGCGATCCCCAATCCAACGCAGATGCTCCACATGACGCGCGCGAACGACGTCGCGATGCGGTTCGAGGCGACCGGGGTCACGGGGCCGGGGGCCGAGACCCAGGGTCCCGCGAGCCCCGGGACGCTTGCCAACGACGCTTCCATCGGCACCATTC
This sequence comes from Planctomycetota bacterium, assembly GCA_016209595.1. Lineage (GTDB taxonomy): Bacteria > Planctomycetota > JACQVV01 > JACQVV01 > JACQVV01 > JACQVV01. The sequence goes on along the minus strand of JACQVV010000237.1, from coordinate 6,062 downwards.
CGTGGACCGGTCCCGGCAATGCCGCCTCGAGCGACAATACCTACGCGACGGCGGCCGGCGCGGGTACGACCCAGTATCTCAAGGCCACGAACTTCGGCTTCTCGGTCCCGGGGACCGCAACGATCGACGGCATCCTCTTAGAGGTGGAGAAGCGCACCTCCTCGGCTTCGACCCCGACGTATGTCGCCTCGACGACCCAAACTTCGAACACCGCCAGCAAGCCCGGGGCAACAGTGGCGGATGATCTCATGCTCGCCTTGCTCAACACGGAGCAGGTCCCTACTTCGGTCACGCCACCCGCAGGCTGGACGAGCATTCGGCAAGTCAGCATCTCGGCGGGGGGGATCGCCGTGCTCTACTACAAGGTCGCAGGTGGCGGGGAGCCAGGAAACTACACCTGGACCGTGAGCGGGGGAGGTCGGATCGAGACCTCCATCAGTACGTACCGCGGCGTGTCGACAGCGATCCCCATCGACGCGGAGAACGGTGTGGCAACGGCGAACGGCACGAACCACATCACGCCGTCCATCACGACGAACGTTTCGGACACGATGATCGTGACGGTCTTCGCCAGTGACACGGGAGGACAGAACAACTGGAACCCCCCCGGCGGGATGACCGAGCGCTTTGACGGCGGCAGCGGCCCCGGTTGGCCAGGCGAGATGAGTGCCGATGCGACGCAAGCGTCTGCGGGACCGACGGGTTCGAAGACCGCGACGACAGATAGCAACACTACCGGGGCCGCGTTCATCCTGGCGCTCAGGCCAGTACTTGCGGTGGTGGATGCGAGCGTTCGGATCGTCAAGGGGGGGGCGATCTCCGGCGCCGAGAAGGCCTCCGCGTCCCCGTGGCCGACCGTCGACACCTACACAAGCTACGGCGGCCCGGCGGATCTCTGGGGTCTCGCCTGGACCCCTGCCGATGTGAACAGCGGGTCGTTCGGTGTGGCAATCGCGGCGACGGTCTCTGGCAGCACGGCGAGCACCGACCACATCCGGATCACCGTCTACTACACCGACAGCTCCGTGGGGCCAGCCGACTGGACGCTGGGAATTGACTGGAGCGCGAACGGCCAGTTCAAGATCTCGAACTCGGCTACTCTGGGCACGAGCGACGTTTTCATTCTGCGCCCCACCTCGGGCCTCGCGGGTCTGGGTCGCGTGCCGGCGGCGAACCGTCTGGAAGTTGAGGGCAATGCCTCGAAGACCACTGCCGGCGACTGGCTCGCGAACTCCGACCGCCGGATCAAGAAGGACGTCGCGCGCGTCGAGGATGCGCTCGGGCAGGTCCAGAAGCTCCGGCCGGTCCGGTTCCGCTACACCGAAGAGTACCGGAAGAAGCACCCCTCGATCGAGGACCGGGTCTACTACGGCTTCATCGCCCAGGAGTTCGCGGAGGTCTTTCCCGAGGCGGTCCAGGGGGACGGCGAGGGGCTCCTCAGTATCGACACGTACGCCGTCCGGCCCTATCTCGTCGCGGCGATCCAGGATCTCCTGGCGATCGTAGAGGCGCAGGAGAGGAGGCTCGCGATCCAGGAACGGGAGATCGAGGAACTGAAAAGAGGCCACTAGGTCTGTTACTTGGGAGCTTGTCAGGAGACCCGGACAGAGCCCGGCGAAGCGCCGGAGGAGGGAGTGCTTCCGCTGGGGGGGCGGGTGTTGCGTCGGAGGGGCGGTCGCCGTGAGCAGGAGTCTATGCCAAGTTTCACATGCTGGCCTGAAAGCGCCCGTATCTGGCACGGTGTTTGATCTGGGAAATTCAGAAATTTTGTTTGCCTGGAGGGTGACTCTGTTATCCTGGACGCCATGAGGAAGGGGTTCCCTCTTGCCCTGGGTTTGGGCCTCGCCCTGGCGAGCCCCGTGGTCCGTGCGGACCTCGAAGTGGGCGCGAGCGCCCAGCTCGACATGGACGCGGGGGGCCAGATCGAGATCGACGGGAACTGGGACGATTCCGCGGGAACGTTCCAGCCGACGGGCGGGACGGTCGTCTTCTCGGGGACCTCGACCCAGACGATCACGACCGGAGCGACGAACCGCTTCTTCAACCTGACGGTGAGCGGCGGCACCGCCTCGACGGCCCAGACGCCAGTCGGCGCGGCCAACAGGCTCGAGGTGCGCGGCGCGCTCTCGGTCTCGGGCGTCCGGACACTGCGCATCAACAGCGGCGACACGCTCGTCCTTTCTCGGATCGGGGGCGGTTTCCCACCTCAGAAGCACACGATCTCCGGGGACGGGATCCTGGATCTCGTGTCCGGAACGGCCGCCCTACCCGTCACGACCGTCCAGCTCGGAGACTTCCAGCAGCTAGAGGTCGGCGGCACGGCCACGCTGCGGACGGTGGCCGGTGCGGAGGGTTACTCCTTTGCCGACCGCTACGTCCTCTTCACGCGCGCGGGGGCATCGGGCGGGTACAGCATCCACACTCTGGGGACCGTGAACCTCGAGTTCGTGAAGTTCAACTACCTGTATGGGAGGAGCAACGCCGTATCTCCGGGCGGGGACGAGTACACGCAAGCGAACGTCCAGAGCGCGTTCGCGCTTTCCGGCGGCGGCGTGAAGATGACGAGGTTCGCCCGGCTCTGGTTCGATCAGTGCGTAGACCCCGGCGCCGCGCCAAACGGCCGCTTTCCCCGATACCTCTATCTCCTCGGGGACACGGACAACAACGGCGTGACCGACGCCTCGTACAACGGCTACGGGTCGCCCAACTTCTTCGGAAAGCTCCGCTTCGACAACGCGGCGGCGCTGGCAGAGCAGTCGAATTGCGAGAAGCGGGCCCCGCTCGACACGGTCACGATGGAGAACGGCGCCGGCGCGCTCGGTGGCACGACGGAGGGGCCCAAGAAGGAGATGGATGGCTGGAACCCACCCGCCGGGCCACAGGACCCCTTCGACCGCGGGGTGGGCGACACGGGCGTGGACGACATCAACTGGTCCTCGAATCCGACCGCCGTGGACCTCGCGGACCTCCTGGCGACGGGCTACGACGGCTCCGTGGTCGTCGAGTGGCGCACGGCGCAGGAGGTGGACAACCTCGGCTTCAACGTCTACCGAAGCCGCTTTCCCGACGCGGGCTGGATCCAGGTGAACACCGGCCTCATCCTCGGGATGGGCGACTCCCAGACGGGCGGCCGGTACTACTTCTGGGACAAGACGGTCACCAACGGCATCCGCTACTACTACCAGGTCGAGGACGTCGACATCCGCGGGGAGCGGACGCTTCACGGGCCGGTACACGCCGTCCCGGAGGCGGGCCTGGGCCAGCCCATCCTGAACGACGCCGACTACGTGAACCACGGTTCGACGGAGGACTCGCTCGACACGCTTCCGCTCGCGTCTCCGTTCGACGCTCCCGACGGCACCGGCGGGGCGAACGCGAGCCTCCTTGAGAAACTCCTGGGGATCGATCTCGCGGCGGCGGGGATCCGGCTTCTCTCCTATGACGAGACGGGGGCGCTGATCGAGGTGCTCCCCCCCAATCCGTCCATCGTGGCCGAGGAGCGAGAGGGACGGCGCGAGGCCCGGATCACGATGCCGGCCTACTCGTCCACGCGGGTTCTGGGCACTCCGGAGGTGCCCACAAAACGCGTTCTCCTCGTGACACCGTGGATCCAGCGCGCCCAGGTGCGGGTTCTGGAGGCCGAATCGCGTTCGCTCGGACCTCTTCGTGTCGTCCGATCGCCTCCCCCAGCGATCCTTCCGACCTCCGGCCCCACGGCCGCCGTCCGCGCGGCTTCATCAGGCGGCGGGAGCTCGCCCCGGCAGGCGGAGCGCCAACGCCCGGTTACGGTTCTGGAGATGATCGAGGAGGCCCGCAGGGAGCTGGCGGCGATGGTCGCGGCGAGGCGCGAGGAGCTTCTCGAGGCCCGCCGCAAGGGCCGCATGCACCTCCTGGGCATCGAGGAGCGCGCGAAGCCGCCCGCCGGAGGCGCCGGAGGAGGCGGATCGGGCGCGCCGAACGCGGGTGGGGGGGCCGGCGAGAGTTCGGGGAGCGTCCGGAACGATGCTGTGACCCCAGGCCGGCTCTTCCCGGGCGAGCTCGCGGCTCTCGGGCGGCTCCTCGTCTACGGCGGGCGGCAGCTCCTCCCGATCGACCTCAACCCCGTCCAGGTCCAGGGCGCGGGGGAACGGGTGGACGTCTACCGGCGGATGCTCGTCCGGATCGACTTCATCGGGAGGCTCGTCCGGCCGGAGCTCGAGTACCTTCAGGAGATGTTCCGCCTGGCGGCGGACGGGTTGGCCCTCAAGATCCACGTTCGCGAGGACGGGCTCTACCAGCTCGGCCGGGCCGAGCTCGCGGCGCTGGGCTTCGACGTGACGGCCGATCCCCGGACCTTCCGCCTTTTCCAGCTCGGCCGCGAGGTCGCGATCCGCGTGGAGGGGGAGATCGACGGTGTGTTCGGCGCTGGCGACAGGGTCCTCTTCTTCGGCGAGCGGAACCCATGGAGGACGGCCGACAACCGCGAAGCCACGCGCCACACGGACGACAATGTCTACTGGCTGACAGCCGGGGGCGGCTACGGCCGGCGCATGGAGGAGGTCTGGGTCCGCCCGGTGGCGGAAGCGGTCCCGGCGGTCGACCGCGAAGCGGTCCTTCACATGGAGGAGAACCGGTCCTTCTATCCGCGTCTCGAGAGCGGCGAGGGGCGGGACCACTGGTTCTTCCCCGACACCTTCTTCAACACGGCGGGCGGAAACCGCACGACGGCCACCCTCGCACGCACCCTGGACCTTCCCCTTCTCTCGGCGAGGCCTCACGGTGCGCGCCTCACGGTCGCGCTTGCGGGTGTGACCGACTTCGCGCCGATCGAGGACCACAAGGTCGTGGTTCGTCTGAACGGAGACGTCCTGGGCGAGGCCGTGTGGGGCGGGCGGGAGGCGTTCGTTGCCTCCTTCGACTTCCCCTCGACCCTTCTCGCCGCCGGGGCGAACGAGCTCGAACTCCGGCTGCCCTGCGACCTACCCGGAGTGCCGAGCGACTATGTGTTCCTGAACTACCTCCGCCTGGCGCACCGCGAGCGGTTCGTCGCCGAGTCGGACGAGATCGGCTTCCTGGGCGAGACACCGGGGGAGTACGAGCTCTCCGGCTTCCTCTCGGAGCGGGTCCTGGGGCTCGAGACGAGCGACCCCGCGGCGCCGCGCTTCCTCCGCGGAACGATGGTGGACGCGGGGGTTGTGCGAATGAACGATCTCGCCGGCGGCGCGGGCAGCCGCTATTACTTCGCCGGCGAGGGGGCCGTCCTCGCGCCCTCCCTGGTGGAGAGAAACGGGCCCTCGGCCTGGAACGACCCGTCGGCCTCGGCGGATTGGATTGCGATCGCCCACCCGTCGCTCCGAGAGGGCGTGGAGCCGCTCGCCGACTTCCGCCGCTCGCAGGGGCTTTCGACGGCCGTAGCCGACGTCACGGACATCTACGACGAGTTCACCGGCGGGATTCCCGACCCCGTCGCGATCCGAAACTTCCTCGCCCACGCCCGCGCGAGCTGGCAGCCTGGATCGGCGCGGTTTGCGCTCCTCGTGGGGGACGGCTCTTTCGACCCGCACGGCTACCGGTGGCCCGGAACGGACTTCATCCCCGCACCGATGGTCCAGATGAGACACCTCTGGGCGGCGAGCGACAACTGGTATGCCGCCGTCGAGGGGGAAGACGACCTGCCTGACCTCGCGCTGGGCCGGCTTCCTGTCAGAACGCGGGAGGCGCTCGCGGCCGCGATCGACAAGATCCTCCGGCACGAAGAGTCGCCGCCTGCGGACTGGCGCCGCCGCGTGTCGCTCGCCGCGGACAACGACGACGCGGTGTTCGACTTCAGCGTCTCGACCGGGCTCTTCGCCGACGTGTTCGGGCCGGCGTACGAGGTCGAGGAGATCTACCTCGGGGAGCGCGGCACCGCGGGGACCCGCGCCGCCGTCCGCGACGCGTTCGACCAGGGACGGCTGCTCGTCGGCTGGATGGGACACGGCAGCGCGACCCAGTGGGCGAACGAGAATGTCTTTTCCGCCGCCGACGTGCCTCTCCTTGGGGCGAGCGACCGCCAGGGCCTCGTCACGGCGATGGGCTGCATG
>JACQVV010000236.1 GCA_016209595.1 Planctomycetota bacterium | reverse complement strand
GCCATGGCGTCCTCATCGGGCAGAAGTCGCTCCATCCCCTGCTCCGTGCCATGACGGTCGAACTCGTGAAGACGATCGACCTCGACCACGAGATCGATCCCGTCCCCGACAAGGGGGCCGGCCTCGTCTGCCCCACGTGCGCGCGGGGGATGGAGAACCACCCCTACATGGGAACGAACCTCGTCCGGATCGACACCTGCTACTCGTGCCGGCAGGTCTGGCTCGACACCGACGAGGTGGGAACGATGAGCCTTCTCTACGCGCGAACGAGCCGCCAGGAGGAGTGGTTCGAGGAAGCCTCCCGGGAGCGGCTCCGCGAGCTACGCGCCGTCCCCGGCCTCGCCGGCACGTGCGACGCCTCGGTCGAGGTCACGCACTATCTGGTCCTCGGGTTCATCGCCAGCCGGCTGCTTTGACCCTTCTCGATTGCCCGTACCGCGACTGTCCCGGCTGCCCGGCACGGGACTCTAGCTACGCGGAGCAGCTCGAGAAGAAGAGGTCGCGCCTCCTCGCGGCGCTCGCGCGGTTCCCCTCCCTCGCCGGTCTGGCGGTCGAGCCGATCGTCCCCTCCCCCCACATCACGGGATACCGACATCGAGCGAAGCTCCCCGTCCTCGAATGCGAGGGGCAGGTCCACCTCGGCCTTTTCGCCGCGACGGGCCATCGCGTCCTCGACACGCCGGAGTGCCCCGTCCTCGCGCCCGCGCTCCGGGAGGCACTCTCGACCCTCCGCGAGTTCCTCGCGGCGCGCGGCCTCGCCGCGCCCGAGGGACCCGTGGCCGCGATCGACGCGCGCCTCTCCTCGACCACGGGCGAGATCCAGCTCGCCCTCGCGTGCCGGGACGGCTCGCTTCCGGGAGGGGAAGAGGCGGCCCGGGAGCTTCTTGCGGCCGTCCCTGGCCTCACGTCAGTCGCCCTCTCCCGCGCCGACCCCCGGGGCGTGCGGGTCCTCGGGAGCCAACCGCGGGTCCTCGCCGGGTCCCCGTCGATCGAGGAGAAGATCGGCGGCGTGTCGTTGGGCCTCGAACCCGGCGCCTTCTTCCAGGTCGATCCCCGGCGGGCTGCCGTTCTCGTTGGCCTCGTGGCCGGCGCGCTCTCCGGATGCCGCCGGATCCTCGACGTCTACTGCGGCGCGGGGACTTACGCCCTCGCGCTCGCGAGCCGGGCCGAGGAGGTCCTCGGACTCGACGAGGTGGCGGCGTCCGTCGAGTCCGCCCGGAGCGCGGCACGCGAGGCAGGACTCGAGGGACGGGTCCGCTTCGTGCAGGGACAGTCCGAGAAGCTCCTTGGCCACGGCGCCGTCCGGGAAAGCGCATGGGACGGCATCGTCCTCAACCCCGCGCGGCGCGGATCGGACCCGGTGACGCTCGCGGCTCTCGCGCAGTTCAAGCCGCGGAGCGTCGTCTACGTCTCCTGCGACCCCGAGACGCTCGCCCGAGACCTCGACACCCTCCACTGGCGAGGCTTTTCCGCGCAGCGGATCGTCCCGGTCGATCTCTTCCCGCAGACATGGGAGGTCGAGACGGTGGCGGTTCTTTCTGCAGGTGAGAGGCCCTCCTTCCCAGCCACCGAGGGCCTGGTGCCCGGAGGGCGAGCCGTGGATCTGCCGCCCTGGCAGAGCGCGCCGGAGGGGACCGCCTTCGAGCCTCCCGCCGGGGCCTCGGGAGTCGCCGTGAGCGGCCCGGAGCCCGACTCCGTGAAGGCCCTCGCCCTCGTCCGGGGTAGGACGCGCCCCGCTCAGGAGCTCCGGGGAGGCGGCTACCGGCGGGTCGAGGAAATCGCCGGTCACTCCCTGGTCCGCCTGGAGGCTCGCCCCGCGACGCTCCGCCATCTCCTCACGTCGCTCGCCAGGACTGGCCATCCCGTCCTGGGCGACCCGCGCTCCGGTGTCGCGACCTGCCGCTGGTTCCGCGAGCGCGCCGCGCTCGTACGGCCGTTCCTCCATATCGAAGAAGCGTCCGGCCCCGGCTGGCAGGTCACCTCCCGAGGGATCCCCGGCGACCTCGCGATCGCCCTCGACCGGCTGCGCGGGAGCGGCGCTCAGTCCGAATTCGGATCGGGTTCCTGACGGGCCGCCTGGAGGAGCTCCAGGTACTTCGCGCGGAGCGCGGGAAGAAGTCGATCCGCTAACGACTCGTCCAGGCCGATCGCCTTGATGAGCTCCAGCACGTCGGCGAGATCTTTCAGCCTGTGGGGCGCGGCCCCGGACACGAGCTTCAGCGTGACCAGCATGGCGAGGTCGGGAAAACGCAGGCCCTCGACCTCGAGGAAGCCCTCGCCGCGAGGATCCGGAAAGACGAACCCCAGCGCCTCGGGTCCACCGCGCTCGCCGGCGGCGAAGAGATCGATGTCCACGTGCCGCGTCGTCTCCCGGATCTTCTTGCGGGAACCCGAGAATCGGGGCAGGTATCCGCGACCCACGAGACACGCGTGGAACCGGTCCAGCCCTTCCGGCGTGATCAGGATGTCGATGTCCTCCGTGTGCCGCACATAGCCGTGGTGCTGCAGCGCCACGGCGCCGAAGAGGGGCTTTGCCATGGCTCGAATCCTCTTGCCCAGTGTACCCGGGCCCGGCCTCAAGCCGCAAAAGAGGGCAGACGTCAAGCCCTCCAGCCCGGAGATCTACCCGGCCATCGATCCTCATCGAGACTGGCTCTCGCGCCGAGCATGACGCTCAGGTTTCGAGGCAAGGCGGCCACGGTGGCCAAAGAAGCGGGCGAGAGGGTCAGTCTGAAGACACCAGTGCGAACGACCGGAACTCCGCCTCGCCTTCGAGCACTCGGAGGTGCAGGTTCCCGCCCGGGTGCCGGGGGCCTTCCTGCCCGAGCTCGACAGGTTTGCCGTCGAGCCAGGCCTGGACCCGGTCCCCCTTCGCCTCGAGACGGAACTTCCTCCAGTCCGCGTGCTCCACTATCTCGAGATAGGCGTACCCTTCCCGGTACGGGTAGCCGCCGAGGGAGCCGTCCCGCAGCCCGACCCGGGCCTTGCCCCGGACGACCCGGACCTCGCCCTCCAGGACGAGGTCGCGCCACCAGCCGGTCGAGTAGAGGGAAACGCCGTCCCCGGAGCCGGCGACCGCACCGGCGTTCGTGGACCACCGGACGGGCGTGGGCGTCCACCACGTCTCCTCGAGGTCGAACGGAAGATCGGTACGAGTGCCGGCTGGCGGCGCCAGAGGTTCGAACTCGAGTCCGCGAACCCGGACGAACGCTCTCCGGCAACCCAGGAGCCGGAACTGGTGCTTCATGGCCGTGCTGCGGGCCCGCGCGGACCAGTAGGGAACGACCCGCAGGCCGTCGGCAAGCACCCTCGTCCGGGGGCCCAGGGCGAGAACATCGACGGAATGCTCGCCAGGGGTCGTCGGAAGGTAGATCACCATGTACGCGGGGCTTCCCTGGTAGATGCCGATCTCGAGCCGCCCGCCCGCTCCGATCTCGTAGGCGAAGCGCGCGCGGTATGCCGGACCCGGCTCGAAGATCTGGAGGGACGGCGACTCGGTGTCGGGCTCCCCCATCGCCCATTCTCCTTCCATCCTCCACTTCTCGCTCACGATGACGGGAGGATTCGCGAGGATCTTCGCGCCGGCGAAGCTCTCTCGATCGCGCGGCCGGAACCCGGCGAGGTCGCGCGCGATCCGGTCCTCGCGGGCCGCGACCTCCGCGAGGTCCGAGGGGAGCCGCGAGAACGTCAGGTCGCTCAACTCCAGCGTGGGCTCGCCCGAGTCGAAGCGGATCTCCACGCGAGGGCCGATGTCCGCCCTCGCCTCGATGGGCTGCATCCCGTCGAGTTCGACGCGAACGGCATCGGCGCGGAGCGAGACCCGGACGCCCTTCCACTCATCGAGGGCCGGGGCTGGTCTCGACCCCAGATCCTTCCCCTCGGCCCTGAGCCGGACGATGCCCCCCTCCCCGTCCACCGAGAACACGATCGGCCCGGCCAAGATCGACCAGCCGCCCGCCCCTTTCTGCCGGACGCGGCAGGCGAATCCGAGGGGCGGCTCGAATCTCCGGTCGAGGCGGAGCTCGACCTGGCGGAGCGCCAGCATGCCTTCGCCCGCGAGGACCTCGTATCCAACCGGCGTGTCGTTGTCCTGAACCTGGGGTTTCGCCAGAAAGTCCGCGAGGTCGCCGCGATCCTCGAACGCGTAGCGATACCCGTCGCCGCCGCCCGGGAAGGGAGCGGGCCGGGCGCGGAACCAACTGTCCGCGAGTTTCTTCTCGCGGTCCTCACCGCCCGCCCCAGGCTCCTCCCCGAGGCGCGCGAGGAAGAGATCCGCCTGGGCCAGGCCCCCCTTCCTTGCCGCGAGAAGATCCTTCTTCGCGGGGGCCGCTAGACCGGCAAGGAAGAGGAAGACGCCGAGGTCGAGATGCGCCGATGGGGAGTTTCCAAGGAGCGACCTCGCGGCATCGGCCCTCTCCTCTGCGCTGACGCTCTTCGCCGGGATGGAGAACTCGGCCCCGTCCACGGCGACCCGTACCACGCCATCCGAGAGACCCAGGACCGAGACCCGCCGCCCCGCGAGCTCCAGCGTGCGCGAGCTTCCCGCGGCGCTGCGGACGGCCTCCAGGAAGGCCGCATGGACCCGGACGAGAGCGCCCGCCTCCGCGAGGTCCCGCGCCCAGGGAACCCCGAGCTCGGCGAATCGAGGTTCGGCCGCGAGCGCTTCGAGTGCCGCCAGCGCCGCCACGAGGTCCCCCGCTTCGCGGATTCTCCGGGCCTCGCCGAGCCGCTCTCCGAGCTCCTCGGCCGGGTCCTTCGTAGCGCCGGCGGCTTCGCCCGGGAGATCCTCGCCGCCGGGGCCCTCGCCGGCCAGGGCGGCCCGGAGGGCGCCCCCGAACGCCTCCCGCTCCCATTCCCGCTCGCCGCCCTTGAGACAGGCGAGCGCATCGAGGGCCGCCTTCGCAGCGGCGTTGTCCCCCTGGTCCAGGGCTTCTCGGGCGCGTGAGAGCCTCACGTCGACCTCGGCAAGAAACGCGCGCCGGGCGCCTTCGATCCCGGCCCGGAGATCCTCCTCCAGTTCCGCCGGCCAGGCCGTTGGCTCGATGGATCCCAGAATCGACTGGGCCTCGCTCCAGGAGGGCGCCCTGAGCGCCTCCGCGGGGAGCGACCGGAGCGCGGCCCTGGCCTCATCGAGGAGGCGGGCCAGGCACTCCTCCCGAAGCTCCTTCACGTCGTCCGCACGCGCGCCGGGATGAGCGCTCGCGAAGCGATCGAGCTCGACCAGCGCGTCGCGGGGGGAGCTCCCCTCGATGTTCCGGCGGAGATCTCGGAGAGTCTCCTCTTCTCCGGCGGCGGCCCGCTCGCTCCCCCCAACGGGCGGCGTCGTGCCGCCCCTCGAGCCCGCGGGGCGCTCGGAGTCGTTCGCGGCCGGCGGTGCGGTCTCCTCAGCCCCTCCTCCTGCGCCCCCTCCCCCGGCCGCGATGGCGACCAGGACGACCGCCGCGACCAGGGCCGATGCGGCCACGGCCACCACGAGAGGCGCGCGCGATCGCCTGATGGGGGGCCGCCGAACCGAGGATCGTCGTCTCGCGGCCGGCGCCACGAACGGCGGCGGGGTTCCTGCCGTCATGGCCTCGTCCAGAAGCCCGACGACATCGAGCATCGAGGCCGGACGGTTCTCCGGGCGCTTGGCCATCATCTTCTGGATCGCGGCCGAGAGGCGCGGCGGGCAGTCGGCTCGGAGGCGATGGAGGGGCACGGCCACCTTCGTCATGTGGGCCGCGATGACCGCGAGCGCGTTGTCCGCCTGGAAGGGCGGCACGCCCGCCAGCATGTGGTAGAGAGTTGCTCCCAGCGAGTAGATGTCCGACCGGTGGTCGACCCCCTTGGACGAGGCGCCTTGCTCGGGGCTCATGTAGTTCGCGCTGCCGAAGATCTGTCCGGTGAGCGAGAGCGTCGCCAGATCGTCGCCGCGTGCGAGGCCGAAATCGGCGACCTTCAGGCTCCCCTCGCGCGTCACGAGGAGATTCCCTGGCTTCACGTCGCGGTGGACGAACCCGCGTTCGTGGATCGCGGCGAGCCCGACCGCCGCCTGGCGGCCGAGTGCAACAACCTCCTCGACAGAAAACGTGCGCCGGTCGTCGAGCCTCCTCTGGAGGCTCTCGCCCGGCACGTACTCCATGACGAGGAAGAGGAGTCCCCCTTCCACTCCGCTTCCCACGGCGCGGACCACGTTGGGGTGGTCGAGCGCCGACACGACCTCGGTTTCCCGGAGGAAGCGGCGGACGAGTTCCTCCCGCGCCGACGCCGCGGGCGGCAGCACCTTGAGGGCCGCGACTCCTTCTGGCCCTCGAGCGAGGTAGACCGCGCCCATGCCGCCCTCGCCGATCTTCGACTCGACAAAATAGCCGCCGACCGTCCGGCCGACGATCCCAAAGGCGTCCGGCGCTGTCATCGATCCCCTCGCTCGCTGTCCAGAGGGATCGTAGACGGGGCCCGGCGCCTCGTCAACGACGTCCGGCCAAGGTCCCGGGAGGCGGAGATCGGACCGGCGGCCATCTCGCGCGGCCGCCGCCGGGGTCTCGATCCTGAGGAGTCACACTCGGGGTGCCTGATACCCGGCGCTCGGTGACACCCGGCACTCGGTGCCTGACACCCGGCACTCGGCCGGATTCACGGCTACGGCTATGACACCGGCGGATGCGGCCTCTTGTGGGCGCGATCGAGGAGCTCCTCCGCCCACTCGCGGTCGGCGCCTTCCAGCCGCGGAGATGCCTCGCCCGCGTAGTCGATCTCGTGGTCGTAGCGTCTGCGATCGTAGGTTTCCGACAGCGCCCTGCCCAGGGAGAGCCCGACGTCCGGATCGCCCTCCTCCAGAGGGATCGGAATCACCGGCAGCTCTCTCTGCAAGGCGATGCCATATGCGTCCGCGCGGGGGCGATTGCGGAAGCGGTGGACAGCGACGAAGTACTCGCCCGGCGGAAGCGGGTCCTTGAACGGCGGGCGTTCCCCTCCGCGCAGAAGATCGATCTCCACCAGGTGCGACTCGCTCCCCAGGACTTCCAGCCGCTTGCTCAGATACTCGGCGCGTCCGCTGGTGCCTTTCTTCTTGTTGGTCACCGAGAGGAGCTCGATCTTCGTGACGACCTTGCGATCGGCCCGGCGGATGATCTTCAGGAAGCCCTCCCTCACGGGCCAGGTCATGACGGCCTCGACGGCGACAGGCTGGAGGGTCGTGGCCTGCGTTGCCGGGGCGACTCTCCCTCGCACCTCCGGCTTGCGTGTGACAGCCAGATCGGGGCGGATGGAACGGCCGGCGTCCTCCTCGTAGTCGATGTACATCCGCTTCTCGATCGCGACCCAGTACCTGGGCAACACCTGCGGCACGAGCAAGGCGGCCATCGTGCTGATCAACTCGTGATGGAAGTCCTCCCAGAGGTTCTGGTCCTCCAGGTACGGATCCATTCCGGGAAAGGGGCTCGGCATCCTCGAACCTACGCAGCGCGGTCCATTTCGACCCATCGTAGTGAACGGCCCGCTGCCCGGCAAGCGGCGGCCTACGGGACGGGATCGCGCTGTCCTGAAGGCGTAGGGCGGGGCTAGGAGCCTGTCGCGGAAAGCGCTTCGAGGGCGAGCGGGAGCGATTTCGGCCGAGATCGAGGCGCGAGGGCGCCAGGCGTAGCCCTGCTACGCCGCGCCCTAGCACCGAAGAGATCGGCCGAAAGCGCCCCGCGCAGCCCGAAT
>JACQVV010000248.1 GCA_016209595.1 Planctomycetota bacterium | reverse complement strand
GCTCGCGGTCGCCGCGACAAAGGGGGACAAACCCTCGTCCCTCGACGTCGTGAAGAAGGCCCTGAGGCCGATCGACGAGTACCGCGAGGCCGCTTCTCGCCGCGCGCAGTCGGGTGGGACCGAGGAACCGGAGCCTTCCGCTCCCGTGACCGCGTCGACCCCCGTCCCCGAAGTGCCCAAATAGACGCGCGGACGCTTCCGCAGGCGTCCGGGGACCTCCAGAACCGGGGCGCCCTGCCGTTCATGGATGTCCCGGGGGATCTCCCGTCGGGATACCGATCCGCGCCGAGATACCTCGGGACATCCCGAGACGACACGGCGAGTCGAGCCGAGATACCTCGGGACATCCCGAAACGACACGGGAAGTCGCGCCGAGATACCTCGGGACATCCCGAAACGACACGGCGAGTCGATCGGGGAGGTCCCGAGGTATCTCGATTCGGGGCGATACGTCGATCCGGGATGCCCGCTCACTTCCCCAGGTACGCCTCCCGTACCTTCTCGTCCGCCAGGAGCTCCGGCGCCGTCGCAGCGTGCGTGAGGACGCCCGTCTCCATCACGTAGCCGCGGTGCGCGAGCCGGAGCGCCGCGTTGGCGTTCTGCTCCACGAGGAAGATCGTGGTGCCGGTGGCATTCAGCGTCCGGATGATCCCGAAGATCTGCTGGACGAGGAGCGGAGCGAGACCGAGCGAGGGCTCGTCCAGGAGCAAGACATTGGGTCTGGCCATGAGTCCCCGGGCGATGGCGCACATCTGTTGCTCCCCGCCGGAGAGGCTCCCGGCGAGCTGCCTCCGGCGCTCCGGGAGCACGGGGAAGAGCTCGAAAACGTGAGCGAGATCCGCCTTCACGGCGGCGCGATCCCGGCGCAGGAACGACCCCATCTCGAGGTTCTCCAGGACCGTGAGGTCGCTGAAAAGCTTGCGGCCCTCGGGCACCTGGACGAGGCCGCGGCTCACTCGCCGCGCCGCGGGTAGTGTGGTGATGTCCTCTCCGAGGAACAGGATCCTGCCCTGGCGGCACCGGACGAGTCCGGAAATCGTGTTCACTGTGGTGGACTTGCCGGCGCCGTTGGCGCCGATCAGCGCGACGATCTCGCCCCTCTTCACCTCCAGGCGGATCCCTTTGAGGATGCTCATCCGGCCGTAGCCCGAATGGACGTCGTCCAGGAGGAGGGCGGTTTCGTCAGAGCTCATCCCAAAACCCTCCCGTCGCCGGGCTCGGTCCGTGATCGTCATCGTCATCGTGATCGTGATCGTGATCGTCATCGTGATCGTGATCGTGATCGTGACCGTGACCGTGACCGTGACGGTGCGAGAGAGAATCGCGAAGCACGAGATTAGGCACCGGCCGGTTCCTCCACTCCGAGGTAGGCCTCGATGACCTTCGGGTTCCCCTGCACCTCGGCGGTCGTTCCGCTGGCGATGAGCTCGCCGTGGTCGAGGACCCAGATGCGGTCCGAGATGTTCATGACGAGCTTCATGTCGTGTTCGATGAGGAGCACCGTCACTCCCGTGTCGCGGATCTTCCGGATGAGCTCGATCAGCACCTGGGTTTCGGCGGGGTTGAGTCCCGCTGCCGGCTCGTCGAGGAGCAGGAGCTTGGGATGGGTCGCGAGCGCCCGGGCGATCTCCAGCCGCCGCTGGTCGCCGTAGGCGAGGCTCGCGGCCGTCTCGTGGACCCGGTCGAGGAGCCCGACGAACTCCAGGTACTTGAGAGCCGACGCCTCGACCTCCTTCTTCTCCTCGAAGAAGAGCGGGGCGAGCGAGTGGAGCCCGACCTTGACGTTGTCGAGCACCGACAGGTCGTGGAAGAGCCGGATGTTCTGGAACGTGCGGCCGATTCCCAGGCGGTTGATCTCGTCCGGCGGGAGCTGCCGGTAGAGGGTCTCGCGCCCCGCCGTGAGAGCGAGCGCGAGCACGGCGGCCCCTGCCGCGAGCGGAGAGGTCCATGCCCAGAAGGGTCCGGCGCCGATCCCGTCGAGGGTCTTCTTCGCGAGGACGGCGAGGGCCACGGCCGCCATCTGGACCATCATGGCCTGCAAGACATCGAGCCGCCGGTGCGTCAGCTCCTCGGCCTCGCTTCTCGACTTCCTGGGGAAGAGACGGCGGCCCGCGAAGAGGGGAAGGAGAGCCACGCCGAAGAACCCGGCCGCGGCGAAGGCTCCCGCCCAGAAGGCGTACCCGGTCCACTTCTGCCCGATCCAGGCGCATAGCGTCGCGGCTATGGCCGCGGCCGCCGTGAGGAGGCCGACTTGCCAGAAGGCGAGGTCGAGCGGTGGGTGAAGGCGCACGGACTCCTCGCTCTTCGGGACGAAGTGGATCGCGCCCTTCGAGGCGCGATAGACCCCCGTGATGAGATTGAAGACCGTCGTCTTGCCGGCTCCGTTCGGGCCGATGAGGCTCGTGATCGTTCCTTCTTCCACGACCATGGAGAGATCCTTCACCGCTCGAACACCGCCAAATTCCTTCGACAGGCCTTCGATCGAGAGGACGAGCCGGGGCGCGTTCACGACGGGGGGCGAAGACGATAGAGGGCCGGGCTCGATGCACGGATCCGGATCTCGTCCGAGGGGGAGAGCGGCCGCCCCTTGTTCGAGACGGGCGCGAGCCCCTGGGGTCGCAGCACCATGATGAGGACCATCACGAGTCCAAAGACGAGGTAGCGGGCCTGGTCGGGAATCTTGAGGAGGACTTCGGTAGCCCTGAACTCGAAGATCTTCTGGTCCAGGAATGCCAGGTGGTCCCGGAAGAACGCGACCGTCTCCGGAGCCTCGGTAAGCGTGAACCCCTCCCGGAGCACCTCGCCGAGCGAGACGAGGATCACTGTCCCGAGAACCGCGCCCCGGATCGAGCCGATGCCTCCCAGCACGAGGCAGGAAAGGACGACGATGGAGATCCAGAAGTCGAAGTTGCTCGGGCTGACGACGATCGTCTTGACCGAGAAGAGCGCGCCGCCGACTCCGCCGATGAACCCGGACAGCGCGAAGGCCAGGAGCTTGTAGTGGCGAAGACTCACGCCGCAGGTCTGGGCGGAGGTTTCGTCCGCCTTGATGGCGAGCCAGGCCCTGCCGATGCGGGAGCGCTGAAGGAGATGGACACAGATCATGCACAGGATGAACAGGACGAAGAGGAGGTAGTAGTAGGCGCGACTCGTGTCCCGGAGACTCTCGCCGAGGAGCGAGTGGCGCGAGAGGTACTCCTTCACGCCGAAGGCCCCGCCGGTGATGTCGCCCTGGTTCAACGCGAACAGGAAGACGATCTCGGCGAAGGCGAAGGTGACGATCGCGTAGTAGTCGCCGGCGAGGTGGAGCGTGGGAGCGCCGCGGAGGATTCCCCAGACCGCGCAGTGGAGGCCCGAGAGGAGGACGATGAGGAGGAACGAGTTCCCGAAGTCCGTCCAGGGCTGCTTCATCAGGAGAGCCGCCGTGTAGGCCCCGATGAGGACGAAGGCGACGTAGCCCAGATCCAGGAGGCCGGTGTATCCGACGACGATGTTGAGCCCGAGGGCGAGGACGAGGTAGATCACGACGAGCACGGTGACGTCGAGGATCCGGCCGTGGGTTTGGGCGCTGAACGCGCCCCCGGCGACGGGAAGGAAGAGGAGGTATCCGAAGAAGACGAGGGCGAGGGCGAGCCGGGTCCAGTCCTTCCAGCCGGCCCGAATACGCCAGTCCCGGAAGCGGTCGAGGAAGACTCGGAGGACCACTTCAGGCCCTCTTGCTCTCGGGTTTGCCCAGGATTCCCGACGGGCGGATCAGGATCACGAGGATGAGCACGGCGAAGGCAAATCCCTTGTCCCAGTTGGCCTCGATTTCGAGCCACCGCGTGAGGTAGGCGCGGCTGTACACCTCGATCAGGCCCAGGAGGAACCCCCCGAGCATGGCGCCGCGGATGTTGCCGATCCCGCCGAGCACGGCCGCCGCGAAGGCGATGACGCCCGCGTAGAAGCCCATGCGGAAGTAGATCCCGCTGCCGAGGTAGAGGCCGTAGAGGACTCCGCCCACCGCTGCCATGGCCGAGCCAGTTGCGAACGTGATCGCGATGATCCGGTTGACCCGGATCCCCATCAGGGCCGCCGTCGCCTTGTCCATGGAAGAGGCGCGCATCGCCTTCCCCACCCGCGTCCGGCGGACCAGGAGGTCGAGCCCCGCCATCATCAGGAGGGCGACGAGGAGGACGCAGAGGTCCTTCCAGAAGACGATGAAAACCTCCGACACCTCGCCTTCCTCGTCACCCCCCAGGCGCAGGGCTTCGCCCTGGAAGTAGTGCTCGCGCTTCTTTTGCTCGCGGTCGATCGCTCCGATCTTCTTCTGGATTGCGGAGGTGACGACGAGCTTCCAGCTTCCGTTCAGGACCTGCGTGACGCGCGTGTACTCGGTTCCCGGAGGGAAGCGGACCGCCACGCGCACGCGGCCCTCTTCCTCCTCGATCGACACCTCACGGACCAGGGCGAACTTCTCCCGGTATTGCAGGACCTGCTCCCTCACCTTCTGGTACTCCGGGTCCGCGTCGCTCGCCCCTCGCTCTTCGAACTGGCGCTGCCGGAAGAGGGAGTTGTGGTAGACGAAGACCGGCGGGATCTCCTCGCGCGCGAGCGTTCGCTTCAGCTCGCGGTAGTCCTCGGAGGATCGGTTCCCGCTCTCCTCGAGGTCGGCGATCCTCTGCCGGATCTCGAGCATCCGGTTCTGGAATCCCTCGTACTCGGACTCCTCCAGGCGTCCGATCGTCTCGGCGAGAGGCTCGGCGACCTGCTCGCGGAGCTCCGCGGGATCGACTTCCTCGGCCGGCAGGAGCGTCACTTCGTACTCCGGCCGCAGATCGGGGAACGGCCTCTGCCCGGAGCCCCAGAGGAGCATGGCGAGGTTTTGAAGAAAGATCGAAACGCCCATGGCCGTGATGAGGGCGGCGAGTCGCGGCGCCTGACGGAGCGGGCGGTAGGCGACCTGGTCGATCAGCACCCCAAGGAGGCCGCAGATCGCCATCGAGACGAGCATGGCCGTCCAGAACGAGACGCCCGCCCCGATCAGGAGGACCCCCGCGAACGCCCCGACCATGAAGACCTCGCCGTGGGCGAAGTTGATGAGCTTGATGATGCCGTAGACCATCGTGTAGCCCACGGCGATCAGGGCGTAGATCCCTCCCAGAAGGAGGGCGTTCTTCGACTGCTTGAGGAGGAGGATCCAGTCCGCGCTCCCCAGGAAGTCCATCGCCGAGCGTTACCGCGGAGCGTTACTGGCCGACCTGCTTCGGCGCCAGATCGAACTCCCCGTACTTGACGAGGGCCACCCAGAGGGGCTTCTGGCAGTCGCCGTTCTCGTCGAAGTAGGTGATTCCGGTGATCCCCGGATAGCCCTTCTCCGTGGTCGTCATGGAGGCGAAGTAGTCCCGGATCGCCTTGCGGTCCGGTCCGACCTTTTCGATGACCCAGGCGGCCTGCATCACGGCGTCGTAGGTGAGCGCGGCCCAGGTGTCTGGGGACCGGCCGTACTCCTCCTCGAAGCGGGTCTTGAAGCCCTTCGCCTCGTCGCTCGACGTTTCCGTGAAGAGGAACGGAGTGGTGATGAGCGTTCCCTCGGCTGCTTCGCCGGCGATCTCGATCAAGCCCGGGCTGAACACGCCGTCGCCCCCGAGGAAGGGGGTCTTCATCCCTTTCTCGCGGGCTTGCTTGATGATCGTCCCGGCGGCCTCGTACAGGCCGGAGATCAGGATCACCTCCGGATTCCCGGCCGCCAGCGTGTCGAGCGAGGTGCGGAAGTCGGAATCGCGCTCTCGGATGTAGCCCTGGGGGGGCGCGACGATCGAGAGACCCAGCCGCTCCGCCTCCGCGACGAAGGCGTCCTTCAGGCCCTTGCCGTAGTCGTCGTTGTCGAAGAAGACCGCGACCCGAGTGAGCGAGAGGGTGTTTTTGACGTAGCGGGCGAGGCATTGCCCCTGGTAGTCGTCCCGGTAGAGATTGCGGAAGGTCCACTCGGTGTTGTTGCACACGTCCACGTTGGTCGAACCGGGGGAAAACTCGACGACGCCCGCCTCCTTGTAGGTCTCGCGTCCCGCGATCGAGCAGGTCGAGTTGAAGTGCCCGATCACGATCGAGATCTCCGGGTCTCCCGCGAGCTTCTTCGCCACGATGACCGCCTGGTCGTTCTTGCCCTGGTCGTCTCCGAACTCGATCTCGAGGCGGCGTCCGCGGACGCCGCCCCGGTCGTTGAGCTCGCCCTGGGCGAGCAGGGCCGCGGACCGGATCATCTCGCCGTAGACGGCTCCCGAGCCGGTCATGGGGCCCGCCACGCCGAACTTGATGGCGCCGGCATCGCCGTCCTCGCCCTGCCCCCGGGCAGCCGGGAGTGAGGCGAGGGCGGCCGGCAGGGCGACGGCCAGGAGAAGGAGGAATCGTCTCGAACGTCTGTTGGCGAGATCGCTCATGAATAGCCTCCGCGGTGTCTTCCAGAGAATCGCGGGATGATAGCACCGCGGGCGCGAGCTGGAAAGTGCGTAACCCTTCGCGGGCGATGGGACCTCTCAGGAACCCAGGAACCCAGGAGATAGCTAGTCAGTTTCTGTTCATGGGTTCCTGGGTTCCTAAGAAATCAAGACGTCTCGTAGCCCGTGCGGGCGCCCCGGAGGGTAAGATCCTGCCCCCGTGGTCTCTCGTCCCCTCGCGCTCCTCTTGGCGCTACTTCTACTCGCGCCCCATCCCCTGGCGGCGCAGGAAGATCTCTCGCCGGAGCACAAGAGGGTCGAGGAGGGGGTCCGCGCCGCTCTGGGACGCCGGGGCCTCGCCCGGTCGAGGGTCGGCGTGGTCGTCTGGTCGGTCGAAGGGAAGAAGATGGTCGTGGAACACGAGGCCGGGAGGCTTCTCCTTCCCGCCTCCACGACGAAACTCGTGACGATGTTCACGGCGCTCGACCAACTGGGTTCGGCCTTCGAGTGGCGGACGGCCCTCTACATGAAAGGCAAGCCGGAGTCGCGCGAAAAACTCGCCGGGGACCTCGTCGTGGTGGGGGACGGAGACCCCAACATCTCCGGCCGGTTCCACGACGGCGACAGCCTGTTCCTCTTCCGCAAGTGGGCCGGGATCCTGAAGGACAAGGGGCTCCGGCAGGTGACGGGCGACCTCGTGCTCGATACGAGCGCCTTCGGCGGCCCGTTCGTCCACCCCGACTGGGAGGCCGGCGAGCTCGATCGCTGGTACGCCGCGGCGGCGAGCGCGCTCTCCCTGAACGACAACTGCGTGGACGTCTTCGTGGCGCCCGGGACGGGCCCAGGAGCCCCTGCGACGGTCTCGCTCCACCCGGACGCCGGGCACGTCGAGCTCCTGAACCGGATGACGACCACCGCGAAGAAGTCGGAACACCTGATCTCCGTCTGGCGGGCGCCCGGCACGAACCGTGTTTCGGTGGAGGGGCGGTGCTGGACGGGCTCGGCCGGAGAGACGGTCTGGATCGCGATCGACCGCCCTGACCTCTTCTTCGGGCGCGCGTTCCTCCAGATCCTCGCCGAGTCCGGAATCGAGGTGGGGGGGGAGGTTCGGGTCGCCGAGGGGCCCGTGGACGTCTCGGAGGCGTTTCGGGTGGACGTCTTCCGCTCCGGGATGGAGGAGACGCTTGCCGTGCTCGCCAAGCGGAGCCAGAACTTCTACGCCGAGCAGCTCTACAAGCGCTGCGGTCTCGCGGCGGGGGGGCCGGGGAACTGGGAGACCGGGCGCGAGGCGGTCGCGCGGTCGCTGGAGAAGATCGGGATCGCCCGGGACGCCTACGTCTCGGCCGACGGGTCGGGTCTCTCTCGTAAGAACCGTTTCTCCGCGGGGCATCTTCTGAAGATCCTCGCCGCGGCTTGGGAGGGTCCAGATCGCGAGATCTTCTTCGGAGCCCTTCCGATCTCGGGCACGGACGGGACGCTCGCCGACCGGATGGAGTCGGACGACCTCAAGGGGAAAGTCCGGGCGAAGACGGGCACGATGACCGGCGTCTCGGGCCTCGCGGGGGTCGTCGAGGGGAAGAGCGGGCGATATCTCTTCGCCTTCGTGGGGGAGGGATCGGTCGCGGACCTGCGGCAGGCGCAGGAAGCGATCTGCCGCGCGCTCGCGGCCAATTAGATGCCTTGAAGGGCGTCTTCGTTTACAGATGAGTCAAGTTTCGCATGAACCTGAACTTGAACTTGAACTTGAACTGGCTTTTTTTCGACCAAGTTCAAGTCCAAGTTCAAGACCAAGTCCAAGTCGAAGAACAACAGCGCGGCCGCCTCGTCGGGCTGGGGCGGATCCCCCTTGGATAATTTCCGGTGCGAAATAGCTCTTAGGAACCCAGGAACCCAGGAATAGCCGGCACGATTCCTGGTTTCCTGGGTTCCTCATAGTTATTCCTCCGGCCAATCTCGAATTGCGCACCAGGAACTAGATATGCGTCTCGTTGTCCAGCGGGTGAGCCGCGCGAGCGTCGAGGTCGGCGGAGACGTGAAGGCCCGGATCGGCCCCGGGATGGCGATCCTCCTTGGCGTGGAGAAAGGAGATACCGAGGAGGACGCCGAGAGGCTCGCCGGGAAGCTTGCCCGGTATCGCTTCTTCCCCGACGGCGAGGGACGGATGAACCGCTCGATCCTCGAGTCAGGGGGCGCGGCCCTCGTGGTGAGCCAGGTGACGCTCGCCCGGCAGCCCGCGAAGGGGCTCCGCCCGTCCTTCGATAGCGCCGCGCCGCCCGCCGAGGCGGAGCGGCTCTACCGCCACTTTGCCGGGGCGCTCGCCGCCCAGGGCGTGCGGGAGGTCGCCCTTGGCGTCTTCGGCGCTGTGATGGAGGTCGAGATCGTGAACTCGGGTCCCGTGACCTTCGTCCTTTCGAGCCGGAGGGAAGAGGGTGACGAAACCTAGCCGGCCGCTCGCCGATCGGATGCGCCCTCGCTCCTTCGACGAGGTCCTCGGCCAGCCGGAGCTCGTGGGAGAGGGGGGCGCGCTCCGGGCGGTCCTCGCGACGCAGCCGCTTCCGTCGCTCGTCTTCTGGGGACCGCCCGGAACGGGGAAAACGACACTGGCGCGGATCCGCGCCGAGGAGAGCGGCTACCAGTTCGTCTCGATGAGCGCGGTGACTGGCGGAAAGGCCGACGTGAAGAAGGCGGTCGAGGCGGCGCTCGAGGAGAAGGAACGAGGGACCGTGCTTTTCGTCGACGAGATCCATCGCTTCAACAAGGCCCAGCAGGACGCGCTCCTTCCCTTCGTCGAGGACGGGACGATCACGCTCCTCGCGACGACGACCGAGAACCCCTCCTTCGAGGTGATCGGGGCGCTCCTCTCCCGCTGCCGCGTCCTCGTGGTGAAGCGGCTCTCCGAGGAGGACCTGGGGGCACTTCTCGACCGCGCGATCCGCGACCCGGAACGGGGCCTGGGGGACCGGGCCCTCACGGTGTCGCCCGACGCCCGCCGGCTCCTCCTTTCGGTCGCCGACGGGGACGCGAGGAAGCTCTTGAACGCGCTGGAGCTCGCGGCCGGATCCCGGACCGGGGAAGAGATGGGGCGGGAGGAGGTCGAGCGAGCCCTCCAGGACCGCCGGAGCTATCTCTACGACCGTGCCGGCGAGGAGCACTTCAACTTGATCTCCGCCCTCCACAAGAGCCTTCGGGGGAGCGACCCACAGGGCGCGGTCTACTGGCTGGTGCGGATGATCGAGGCGGGGGAGGATCCCCTGTACGTCGCGCGGCGCATGGTCCGGTTCGCCTCCGAGGACGTGGGCCTGGCGGACCCCCGGGCCCTCTCGGTCGCCCTGGACGCCGTCCAGGCGGTCCACTTCGTCGGGCTCCCCGAGGCCGACCTCGCGCTCGTCCAGGCCGCTGTCTACCTGGCCACGGCCCCCAAGTCGAATTCCCTCTATCGCGCTGCGGGACACGCCCGGGCCGACGTCCGGGGCAAGGGCTCGCTCCCCGTGCCCCTCCACATCCGCAACGCCCCGACCGCCCTGATGAAGGACCTGGGCTACGGCCCGGGCTACCTCTCCGACCACGACTTCCCCGAGCACGTGGCGCCGCAGGAGTACCTGCCGCGCGGTCTCGCGGGGACGACGTACTACGCGCCCGGTCCGTTCGGCTTCGAGGAAACCGTCGCCCGGCGGATGGCCTGGTGGGCGGAGCGGCGGCGCCAGGCGTCCGGCCCGGCCTCGGGCGGCCTTGGCCAGCCTGGAGCGGACGTCCCGCGCGATTGACTCGCGCGTGCGACTGTGCTAGCGTCCTTCCATCGCAGGCCGGGACCGCATTCGAGCCACTCGTAGGGGGTCTTTCGGGCGTGGAGAAGGAGAAGGACCAGAACCTCCATCACACCTCGATCACCCTGCGGGACATCGAGAAGCTCCGCGAGCCGCGCAAGACCTACCTCGACATCCTCATCTTCGACGAGGAAGAGGTCGCGCAGGCCATCAAGAACCAGACCCCGGTGGCCCGGGTGATCTTCACCCGCCTGGAGCCCAAGCAGAAGGTCTATCTTCCCGACCGGAGCCAGACGGTCTTCAGCTCGGTCGAGTACGCGGAACTCACGATCGGCGAGAAGCAGCTCTACGACCTCAAGGGGATCGACCGGGCGATGTGCCTCGCCATCGGCCGTTACGCGCACAATCACTTCCGTCCCTTCCTGGCCGGCAACGAGGGCGACATGGACCCGTACGTCTCACGCGAGCACGGTCTGGTCTTCCTCAACGAGCACGGGCAGGTCTGCTACCACGACATCGGGACGTTCAAGAAGGGGAGCACGAACGGGACCAAACTCAACGATCAGTCGATCATCCAGAATCAGATGATCGAGTGGCGATCCGACGAGTATTTCGGGCTGGGCGAGACCCTGAACGTCGTGCGGGACGGCAAGCAGCAGGTGATGTCGAAGTTCAAGATGCGCTACGAGCTTCTTTGACGGGCTTCGCGCCGCTCCCTCCGCGATGAAGAGCTGTCCGCGCTGCAAGAAGTCGTTCCGAGAGGAGAACATCCAGTTCTGCCCCTTCGACGGCACGCCGCTCGAGGGAGGCGAGGGCGAATCCCTCTACGCGAACCGCCTCCTCGCCGGCCGGTATCGGGTCTACGAGCGGATCGGGAGCGGGGAGATGGGGGCGATCTTTCGCGGCCAGGAGCTCGCCACGAAGGCCGACGTCGCCATCCGGTTTGTCCCCGTGCACCTCGTGACCATGCCGGAGATCCGGCAGGACCTCTCTCGCAGGCTGGAGATCGCGGAGAAGCTCGACCATCCGAACCTCGTCCGCGTCCTCGGCCACGGGATCACCGACGAAGGCGCTCTCTACGTGGTGATGGAGCAGGTCGAAGGGGAGCGCCTCTCCGACCTCCTGGAGGAGTTCAAGGAACTGGCGCACGAGCTCGCGGTCGCGATCCTCGACCAGGTTCTGGCCGCTCTGGAGCACGCGCACTCGAAGGGACTGGTGCACGGCTACCTCAACCCGAAGAACGTCTTCGTCCTCACCAAGGGCAACGCGCGCGGCCGGTACGTGAAGGTCATGGATCTGGGGCTCGCGAAGGTGGTCCCGACCGTCTCGGACCGTTCGGTGGGGAAGAAAGAGACCGCGCGTGTCTCGGGGGACCCGAACTACATGGCTCCCGAGCAGGCGGCCGGTCTCGCCGCGGACCATCGTTCGGACCTCTACGCCGCCGGTCTCGTCCTCTTCCGGATGCTCTCCGGACGGCTCCCCTTCGATCCGGCGTCGCGCCGCCCGGCTGAAGGCGAAGCCGACCCCGGACAAGTACGCGCGGACCGCCGGCCCACGCTCACGCTCTCTGCTGCCGCCCCGCACCTCTCGGTCCCGTCGGCCTTCGAGGGGCTCGTCGCCCGCGCCCTCCGGGCGGATCCCGCGGCGCGCCCCCGTAGCGCGGCCGAATTCCGCAGGGAGCTCGCGCGCTCCGCCTCCCGCGGCCGCCGGGCCCGCCTCGCGCGCGGCACGGCGCTGGTGATCCTCCTCGCCCTGGTCGGGGGGGCTTTCTACGTCTGGTTCAACTTCCTGCGGGGAGGACCGGCCGGAAGAGCGGCAGGTGAGGACGAAACGCATCTCTCCTTCTCCCCGGAGCCGCCCCCCGACCACGCGGGCAGGATCGCGGCGCTCCTCTCGGCGGCAGGCCGGCCGCCCTTGACGGGCATGGTCCGGTTTCAAGCGGGGAAGTTCGACTTGGGCGAAGCCGGGGGCGGTGATGACGAGAAGCCCCGTCCGGTGTCGTTTCCCGAGTTCTGGCTCGGGCCCCGTCCGGTGTCCGGCGCGGAGTTCGCCGAGTTCCTCGAAGCGAAGGGTGGCGAGGCGCCGGCCGGGTGGAAGGACGGGACGCCACACGAGCGAGATGGGGGACGACCCGTGGTTGGCGTGACGTTCTACCAGGCCGAGGCGTACGCGGCCTGGAAGGGGATGCGACTTCCCTCCGAGGCGATGTGGGAGAGGGCTGCACGCTCGGAGGAAGGCCGCGGAGGGCGGATCGAGTTCCCGCTCGATATGGAATGGACGGCAACGCCCTCGGAGTCGCTCTCCTTCGATCGTGTGGTCCGTTTTGGTAGGAAAGAACCGTGGCATCGCGACGCCTACTACGCCGGTGGGGCGAGAGAGGATCTCGGCTTCCGGTGCGCTTTCTGGGAAGGAGGGGAGGAACGATGACGGGGAGCGGGATCTTCCGGGCGTGTGCCGTGGCTTCCCTGGCTCTTTCCATCGTGGGGTGCGATGCGCACACTTACAAGAAACTGAAGGAGGAGAACAAGGATTTGGAGGAGCGCCATGCCGCGCTCGATAGTGAGCACCGCGAGCTCCGCAGGCAGACGCGGACGCTCCTGGAGCAGACGGCGAAGGAGCGGCGCCTGGTCGGCCTGCACTACTGGGAGGAGGAGAAGGAGATCTCGGTCGGCGAGGGGTACGTCCAGAGCGTCGAGTTCTCGAGGGACGGCAAGGACCTTTCGGCGGTCGTGCGCTACGACCTGGACCGCGGCGAGGGCGAGAAGCCTGACTTCCAGATCTTCCTCCATGACACCACCGGCCGGGTGTTCGGGAGCTGCGAGGAGAGGAGCTGGATCAAAAAGATCTCCACGAGCCATACCCAGGCGGAGCTCAAGGCCAAGCTCAACGAGCCCGTGGACCCCACGTTCTTCTCGGTGACGCTGCGGTAGCGCCCGCCGCAACCCTACTGCGGAAACCGTGGTTTGGGCTACAAAGCGAACGCCGAACGTCGAACGCCGAACGTCGAATTCGGAAGTTCAGAGTTCGGAGTTCGAAGTTCAGAGTTCGAAGTTCACGTGTAGCCTAAACCGCGCCCGCCGTAGTAGCAGAATGGGCCGGCGTCTAGCCGGCCCGTTGCCATCGTTTTCCGTCCGCGGACCGCGGACTAGTTCGCCCGCTTGATCCCTCAGCCGTACTCGCGGCAGGTCCGGTCGATCGCAGGAAGTTCGCTCCCTGCCAGGAGCGCGTCCACGAACCGCTGGAGCGTCCCGCCGGCCGCACGCCGGGACACGAGGTTTCCGATGTACCGGACGACGCCTTCCTTGTCCACGAGGTAGCAGTGGGGGGTGACCTGGGCGCCGTACTTGTCGGCGACGGCGTTTCCCTCGTCGCGGAGGATCGTGAAAGGGTAGTCCTTCCGGGCGTCGAGTTTCTTGAGCGCCTCGACCGTGTCCTCGCGGTTCGACGCCACGGCCACGAAGTGGATCTTCTCCTTGTTGGCCGTCGCGAACCCGTTGATCCGTTCCTCCAGCCCGACCACGGTGGGGCAGGAGGGGCACCAGAACATCACCACCGTCGGCTTCTCCGCACAGAGCTTCGACAGCGTCACCTCCCCGCCGTCGATCGTCGGCAGCGTGAAGTCGGGAGCCTTCTGCCCGACCTCGAGCTCGACTTCCTGAGCCGCGAGCGGCGCGGCGGCGAGAACCAGGGCGAGCGCGAGGAACCCAATCGGCGTCTTCTGCTGGATCATCAGCGTGTTTCCTTGTTTTCTTGTTTTTCTGAAGCCTGAAGCCTGAAGCCTGAAGCCTGTTGTTCGGTTCCGGCGGCCGTTCCGATCGTCCCGTCAATCGGGCTCGAGGCCTGGGCGTAGAGCTTCCTGGGGATCCGCCCGGCGAGCCATGCGAGGCGCCCCGCGAGGGCCGCGTGGCGCATCGCGCGCGCCATGGCAAGGGGATCGCGGGCGAGTGCCACCCCGGTGTTGAGGAGGACCCCTTCGACGCCGAGCTCCATCGCGAGCGTGACGTCGCTCGCGGTCCCCACGCCCGCGTCCACGATGACGGGCACGGTGAGGTTCTCCAGGATGATCCGGATGTTGTTGGGATTGGCGATCCCGCACCCCGAACCGATGGGGCTCCCGGCGGGCATGACGCTCGCGGCCCCCGCGTCCTGGAGCTTCCGGGCGATGACCGGGTCGTCGGACGTGTAGACGAGGACCGTGAACCCCTCCTTCACGAGCTCGCGGGTGGCCGCGAGGGTCTCCACTGGGTCGGGGAGGAGCGTCCGGCTATCGCCCAGGACCTCGAGCTTCACGAGGTCGGAGAGGGCGAGCTCCCGGGCGAGGTGGGCGGCGCGGATCGCGTCGGAGGCGGTGTAGCAGCCGGCGGTGTTGGGGAGGAGCGTGTAGCGGCTTCGATCGATGAAGTCGAGGATCGACTCGCCCGTCGAGGCATCGGGGCCGATGCGCCGGACGGCCACGGTGACCATCTCGCAGCCCGAGGCCTCCAGGCAGTCGCGCATGAGGGGGAGCGAGGCGTACTTCCCCGTCCCAAGGACGAGGCGGGAACGGAAGGAGTGCTCCCCGAGAACCAGAGGCCGGTCCTCCATCATCCTCCCCCGACGAACGTCACGACCTCGATCTCATCCCCGTCCTGGAGCCGCGCCGACGCGTGTTCGGCCTGCGGGACGACTCTCTGGTTCCGCTCGACCGCCAGCCGCATACCGGCGAGGCCGAGCTCCTCGAGGAGCAAAGCGATCGTATCGCCCCGCGAGACGAACCGCGCTTCGCCGTTCAACCGGATCGCGACCGTCGGGTCGGTCCCCGTCATCGCTTTTCCCATCGGAGGAGCTCCGCGACCTCCGAGAGCGTGCGCGACTCCAGGATCTCCTTGCGGAGCCGGTTCTCCTGCTCCAGGACGTCCATGCCCCGGTTGGCGACCTCCACCGCCTTGGCCCGGGGAACCCGAACCACGCCGCTGTCGTCGCCCACGATCCAGTCGCCGGGTTCGACGAGAACACCGCCCACGCGGATCGGCACGTTGATCTCGCCGAAGCCCTTGGGCTCTCCCGCCGTCGGCGTGATGACCGAGGCGTAGCACGGGAAGCCGATCCGACGGATGTCGTCCACGTCCCGGACGCCCCCGTAGACGACGGCGCCGGAGATCTTCCGCTGCTGGGCGCTGTGGCTCGCGAGCTCTCCCCAGACTGCGGGGTAGATCCCTCCCGCGTCGATCACCAGCACGTCTCCAGGCTGGCAGTGCTCGATCGCCTCGACGGGCTTCGCCCAGTCGCCCGGGTAGGTGCGCACGGTCACGGCCGGTCCGACGACGCGCGTCTGGGGGTAGACGGGACGGATGCCCTGGATGTCTCCCGAGCGGTGCATGGCGTCGGAGAGGTTCGCGGAGGAGATCTGCGCGAGGAGCGGGCGGAGGTTCTCGGCAGTGTGTCGCTTGAAGAGCCGCGTCTCGATCTTCTCGCCGGTCTCCATCGCCCGCTTAATTCGTTCGGTCGCCTCGCGGGCGTTCTCGCTCTTCGTGATCGCGCCGCCCACGATCACGATCGAGGCTCCCGCCGCGACGGCGTCGGCCGCGGTCTCGGAGTTGATGCCGCCCGCCACGGCGATGGGTACGTCAACCGCCGCCGCGACCTTGCGCGCCGTCTCGAAAGGGTCGAGCCCGCGCATCTGATCGTCGATGGGGCAGTGGATGCCGATCAGGTGGATCCCAAACTCTGAGACTTCCTTCGCCCGTTCGACCGGATCGGCGACGCGGACCATGTCGACGCCGATCTCCAGGCCGTAGTTCTTCCCGACCTCCGCGCACTCGCGGATCGTCGCGTCGCTCGCCGCGCCGAGCACCATCGCGATCCGCGCCCCGGATTTCGCCGCCATCTCCATCTCGATCCGGCCCGCGTCCATCGTCTTCAAGTCGGCGACGATCGGGTGGTCGGGAAACTCGGCGTGGAGCCTTCGGACGGCCTCCAGGCCCTCGCTCTTGATGAGAGGGGTGCCTGCTTCCAGGATGTCCGCGCCTCCCTCCACCGCCTCGCGGGCCGCGCGGAGGGCCCGGGTGAGGACGACGAAGTCGAGCGCGACCTGGAGTCTTGCTGGCACGGTGCGGTGGGCGAGCGGAATCTGTGTGAGGAGCGAAGGATGCTAGCACCGCTCCCCCAGGGGATCAAGGGAGGTGGATTTCCACTCAGGGTCCCCTCAGAGTCCCCAACGGGGCTCCGCCTCAAATCGACCAGGCGTGCTTGTTGTCCTGCGCCTGCCCGAGCGAACGCGCGGTCACGGTCACGGTCCACGACCACGGTTCACGACCACGGTCCACGGCCACGTGTTCGTGTTTCGTGACCGTGAGCGTGTTCCGTGACCGTGAGCGTGACCGTGACCGTGTAAGCGGCACGACTTGTCGGGATGGGGCAGCGCCCCGCTAGGCATGTAGCGAGGCTCGGCCTCGCTAGCCTCCGACTTGCTTGTGGCACTCCAGGCAAACGCCATTCGTGCGTCCTTCATGGCTCGCGGGAACTTTGGGTGCGCTGTTCTGGCCCGTCTTGTGGCAGCTGAGACACCTGCCTGCCACCATCTCGAGGTCGTGTTCGGCGGGAATGTGGGAGGCATGGTCAGCATCGGAACCGCCCGGCGCGGTCGGTTGCCCGCCGGAGGGCTGACCGCCCGACGGCTCTCCGGAAGGCTGTCCGCCGCCGGGTCCGGGTCCTTTGCCGGCCGCCGGCTCGGGGGACGGCTCCGGCGACTTCGAGCAAGAGCCGGCGACGAGCCCGATCCCGCAGACGAGCGAACTCACTGCGATTGCCACCAGGAAAGCGCGAACCCTCTTCACCTTCCGATCCTCCTTCGCTCCCCCCATCCGGGCCGCTTTGGAAGCGTATCCGCCCGAACGCGGTTCGCGGAGAAGAATCTGCATCTGGAGAAAAAAGCGTCCCCTTGAACGCGGTATGAGTGGGCAGGACGGCAAAGGGCCGTCGAAGCGAACACCAAGGAGATAGTCATGGGTCCCAGCAACCCCGGTACCACAGTCAAGGTCGGACTCGACGCCGCCGACGCCGGCGCGCGGATCGTCGGCAACCACGCCCGCAAGCTCGACCCGAGCCAGGGCGTCACACCCCTCGAGCGCGACCTCGGCCGCTGCGCGGCTTTCGTCGGCGGATTCTTCAGCGGTCTCGCCCCCAGCAACGTCTGGAATTACTGGACGAAGTAGACGAAAGCACCATGACTGGCCGGGTCGCGACCCAATCGAGGATGGTCCGCGTCCCGGCCGGTTTCTTGCTTGCGAGGTCGGAACACCGGCCGATGGATCTCCGGGAGCCCTGGATAGATCGGTCCCCGTGACGAACGACAAGTACGCCGTCGGGAGCGATCGACTGAGTTGCTGGGCCCACCTGGATTCGAACCAGGGACCTACGGATTATGAGTCCGCAGCTCTGACCAGCTGAGCTATGGGCCCGACTCCGGGTAGGATCCTATCCGCACGCGGGGGCCCGGGCAATCGGGCCTTGCGGCCGGACAATTTGTAAGTTAGAGTCGTATCAAGCTTTCAGTCGGCGGATGGGGGATGGTCGAGCGGCACGACGACGAGTTCCGGGAATATGTCCTCGCGGAGGGAGTGGTCCCCGCGTCGGCGATCGAGGACTGCCTGGTCGCTCAGGCGGCCATGAAGAAGGTCGGGATCGACAAGCCGCTCTCGGACGTGATGGTCGAGAAGGGCCTCCTCGAAAGGGACCAGGCGAGAAAGCTCGTCGCCAAGATGAGGGGAGGCGACGAGGACTTCATCCCGGGCTACCGGATCGTGAAGAAGCTGGGCGACGGCGCCATGGGGCGCGTCTACAAGGCCGTCCAGCTGTCGAGCGGCCGGGACGTGGCGCTCAAGGTCCTCTTCCCGCGGTTCGCGCGGGAGGAACGCTTCGTCCAGATGTTCAAGCGGGAGTGCGACTCGTGTCTCTCGCTCGAACACAAGAACCTGGTGCGGGGCTACGACGCAGGGGTCGTCAAGGACCGCTATTTCTACTACGCGATGGAGTTCGTGGAGGGCACGAACCTCCGCAAGCGCTACCTCATGCTCCGCGAGAAGGCGAGCGAATACGATTGCCTCACGATCCTCTTCCAGATGGGGCAAGCTCTGGAGTACGCGGGGAAGCACAGGTTCGTACACCGCGACATCAAGCCAGACAACATCATCATCACGGCCGAGGGCGTGATCAAGCTCTGCGACCTGGGACTGCTGAAGCAGGTGGACGGCGGGAACTCGCTCACGCAGACGGGGCTCGTGGTGGGAACTCCCTACTACATCTCGCCGGAGCAGGGGCGCGGGCGGAAGGACCTGGACAGCCGGAGCGACATGTACTCGTTGGGCGCGACCCTCTACCACGTTGCGACGGGGAAGGTGCCCTTCGATGGCGACGAGCCGCTCGTGGTGATCGAGAAGCACGTGAGCGAGCCCCTGGTGCCGCCGCACCTCGTGCGGAACGAGCTCTCCCTGGGATTCAGCTACGTCCTTTGGCGGATGATGGCCAAGGAGCGCGACGGCCGCTACGCCGACGGGACGAAGATGCTGGAGGACGTCCAGCGGGTCATGCAGGGGAAGGACCCGAGCCCCGACGTCTTCCGCTCCTGGAAGGACGGGGGCTGGAAGGGGAAGCCTCCTGGCGGTTCGGGCGTTCGGGGCCGGAAGGAGCGAGGAAAGCGAGCCACGGGGAGCGGCAAGAGCCCCCGCTCGGGACCCAAGGCGAGCCCGGCCATGTGGGCGCTCGTCTGCCTCTCGGCCTCCGGGCTCGCGGCGGGCGCGTACCTTCTTCTGAAGATGACCTCCGGCGGCTCCGAGGGCCCGGTCGTGGAGGCCGTCGATACGTTCGAAGGCGATCGGGCCCGTGCGGGTACGGCCGGGGACTCCAACCCGCGCGCCCCAAGAGACCCCCGCGGGAACGGGAGCGGGAACGGGAGCGGGAACGGCGGGGGGGACGAGAACGGCCACGCCGGCCCGGATGGACCGGAGAACGGCGGTTCGAGCGGGGGGCATGTGGAGGATCCGCCGGCGGGCGGGTCGAACACGGTCGACGTGCCCCCCGTCGATAGCGGCGGCCCGAAGACGGCGGCCCAGCTCCTCGAGGCCGCGCGTCCGGCGCTCGCTCGCCGGGGGATCGCGGTTCGGGCGGCCGGCGGCAGGACAGAAGTGGCACTCGAGGCCGGCTTCCCCGCGAGCCCGGCGGGCTGCGAGCTCCTCGATTCCGCCTGGAGCGCGTCTCCCGCGGCCGGAAGCGAGGGAGGGCTCTCGATCGCTGGCCGCGCGGCGCGGCTTCCGGTCGCGCTTGCGGGGAACGTGCTCCTCGAAGCGTCGTTCGTTCTCGAGCGGCCCGTCGCGG
>JACQVV010000247.1 GCA_016209595.1 Planctomycetota bacterium | reverse complement strand
GCGAGCTTCGCCTCGATCCGATCGAAGGTCATCCCTGGCTCCGGAGCCAGCGCCGATAGCTCTCGATCCAACCGTGCGCGGCGATCTCGTAGGTCGGCCCGAAGTCGAAGGCGCGGACCAGGGTCTCGGACTCGAAGTCGATGCGCCGCTCGGGGTCGGCGTCGTAGAGCAGGACGCCATCGAGCAACACCTGGTGGCAGAAGAGTGGACCCTGCGGCTCCAGCACGACGACGTCGACCGGCCGAGGGCCGGACGCCCCTTCGAGGTAGCAGGTGAGCTCCCGGATCCAGCGATGGTGCTCGAGCGCCGACTCGCCGCGTCCCCGGAGGACGAGCCCGAAGTCGATATCGCTGTCAGGGCGCGCTTCGCCGCGCGCCACGGAGCCGAAGAGATAGGCCGCCGAGATCTCGATATAGCGCGCGAAGATCGCGCGCGAGCGGCGACGGATTCCCTCCAACTCTCTCCGCTTCCCGCTCGCTCTCCTCACCACGTCCCCGCTTCCCGAGTTCGATGGGTTCGTTCGGTGCCCGTTTGATCGTATCCCCTCGCGGGGTCCGGCGCAAAAGCCAGGGCGCCGGTTCCCTGTCTGGCTTGACAGATGCTCGTTCGGCACCGCGAGCCCAGGCACCCCGAGCCCGGGTTTCTCCCGCGTCCGGCGCCGGCCCGCGTGGCATACTGGCGGCGTTCTTCGACTAGGGTCCCGGGCGCGACAGACAGAGATGACGGACGCGACACTTCCCGCGGGCGGCGTTTTCATCAGCCACTGCCACGAGGACAACGACCTCGTGAGGGATCTCGCGACATACCTCGCCCGCAAGGGCCACGTCGTCTACGTGGACATCGAGTCGCTCCGCGGGGGCGACACGCTGGGCCAGGCCATCGCGCGCTTCATCAATGCGTCGTCGAAGGTCGTCGTCGTCCTCTCGAAGATCGCGATCGGGAAGCGCTGGGTCCTGACGGAGATCGAGTGGACGCTGAACCGCGAGATCAACGAAGGGCTCTCGCTTCTCGTGCCGTACTGTCTCGACCGCGAGGCGCTCGACTGGTTCCGGAAGGACACCCGCCTGGGGTGCAGGCTCGCGGTCCTGGGCTTCGGGAGGCCCAAGGAAGAGGCCCTTCCCGAGCTCGCGAAGGCCCTGCCGCCGCCGCGATCCGGCCGCGGCGCGAGGCCGGTGGAGGCCCGACTCTCCCGGGACGACGAAGTCGCCCTCTCGATCGTCGACCTCGTCGTGGAGTCGGAGATGCTGAAGAAGGACGGCAAAGGCGAAGAGGCCCTCGCGCTCGCCTCCCGCGCCGCGGACGAGGCGCGGGAGGCGGGCTTCGACACCGAGTTCTCGCGTGCGATCGAGGCGCAGAAGTCGATCCTCGTGTCGCAGGGGCGGATCGAGGAGGCGGAGTCGCTGTCCGGCCTTGCCCCCCCGGGCCCCGCGCTCGTCCTGGAGGTCCTTTCCGGCGGCACGGTCGGGAGGCTCTTCCCGCTCGAAGAGGGGCGAGCCTACGTCCTCGCCCGGATGCTCGTATCCCGCGGGAAGCTCCCCCTCAAGGAATCGCTCCGGATCGGCTACTACGTCGCGAAGGCCCTCGCCCACGCCGCCGAAAGGGGCGTCGTCCACCGGGACGTGAAGCCCGCGAACGTCCTCGTCCGCTACGACGGGGTCGTCAAGCTCGCGGACTTCGGCCTCGCGAGGCAGATCGAGGAAGCCGGGCTCTCCCGCGCCACGCGGCGGGACACGGACCTCGGAAGGGTCCAGTACTCCCCTCCCGAATCGCTCGGCAATGCCGCCCCGTGCGATTCGCGCTCGGACATCTACTCCCTCGGCGCGACTCTCTACGAGTCGCTCGCCGGCGAGAAGCCGTTTCCCGTGACGACGATCGACGACGCGATCCGCGAGATCCGGACCCGGACGCCCGGCCCCTTCACGAGATCGATCCAACGATCCCGGAGGCGGTCTCGTCGATCGTCGCAAGAGCGATGGCGAAGCGCCCCCAGGACCGGCACGCCTCCCCCAGTACCTTGAGAAACGAGCTCGGCAAGTCGTACATGGAGCTCAAGAAGCAACGCGACTGAGAGATCCCCGCGACGCCCTTGACGCCAAGCGACAGTCGATCAAGACTCGCACAGGCGAACGGGCAGTACTTCTGGAGGGTGCCGAAATGAAGTTCCCGGTGACGCTCGAACGGGACGAGACGGGCATGGTCGTGGCCGAATGCCCCGCGATTCCCGGATGCGTGAGTCAGGGACGAACCGACGAGGAGGCCGTGGCGAACATCCGCGAGGCCATCATCGGCTGCCTCGAGGTTCGCGCAGAACAGGGAATCCCCTTGACGGTTCGAATCGTCGAGATCGACGTCGCCGTTGCCTGAGCTTCCTGTCGTCTCGGGTCGCGAGACGCACCAGTCGGGCTTTCGAACGATGCGGGTGGATGTTCCGGAGGCAGACCGGGAGTCACATGATCCTCACGAAGGCGGGGAGCCTGGTCTCGCTGTCGATCCGCGATCACCGCGAGCTGGCTCCGGGTACTCTACGAAAGCTCGTCCGGCTCTCCGGAATGTCGGTGGAGGAATTCCAGGCCGCGCTCTTGGAGCGCCCTTCGTGAGCGGCAACGGGTTCCCCCGTATGAACTCGAGGACTGAGAAGGCATGACGATCCGGTTTTCCTGCTCCTGCGGGAAGCACATCTCCGCCCCCGACACCCGGGCCGGGAAGCCCGGGAAATGTCCCCAGTGCGGCGAGCCGATCGTCGTCCCGATGCCCGGCGGCGAGCGCGCCGAGACCCTCGCCGGCGTGAGGGCGCTCCTTGGCGTGCGGCCCGCGGGCGACAGGTCCACTGACACCGCGGAGCTCCCCCCCGAGGAACCCGAGAACCAGCTCGGCCGCTACCCCGTCACCGGTTCGCTCGGGAAGGGAGGGATGGGGGAGGTCCTTCTCGTCGAGGACCCCGAACTGGGCCGCGACCTCGCCGCCAAGGTCATCCGCGGGACCGGCCACGCGGACGGGCGCCTCCTGGAAAAATTTCTCCTGGAGGCGAAGATCACCGGGCGCCTCGAGCACCCGAACATCGTCCCTGTCCACGAACTCGGGACCGCCCCGGACGGGCGGGTCTACTTCACGATGAAGCGGGTGCGCGGCAAGGACCTCGCTGCGATCCTCGGCGAATTGCGGAATGCGGATTGCGGATTGCGGAATGAGAAAGCGACCACGTCTGGCTCCAAACGCCGCCGGGCCGCGGGAAGAGAGAGCGGGTCGCACAAGCGGGAAGGGGGCGGCGGCCCGGACGAACTTTCTCTGGCCCGCCTCCTTGAGGTCTTCCTGAAAGTCTGCGACGCCGTCGCCTTTGCCCACTCGAAGGGAGTCATCCACCGAGACCTCAAGCCCGCCAACGTGATGGTCGGCGAGTTCGGCGAGGTGCAGGTG
>JACQVV010000240.1 GCA_016209595.1 Planctomycetota bacterium | reverse complement strand
GTGCCCCGAGAGCCACGTCTGCCAGGAATGGGGAAGAGGGCGCGGGACGGGTTCTCGGAGGAGGTAGACGTCGGGGCTCACCCGGACGAGCGGCTCGTCCGGGTTCCAGGCGAAGAAGGCGTCCCCCCCCACGTAGAAATCGCCGGAGCGTCCCCGGCCGCGGAGGAGCTCATCGAGGATCGAGATGAAGAGTCGGATGATGTCGCCCTGCTCCGGCCGCTCCCCCTCGTCCTCCTCGTCGGTGAGGTACCAGGCGCTCCAGTCGACCTCGTCGGACAGCCCCTCGGGCACGCTCGTCAGGACGGCGGGAACGCTCGGCGGCCGTCCGGCGCGGGCGGGGGCAAGACGGGCAGGGGTCATGTTCGTCGCGGGTCTCCTAGCCGAGTATAGGCCCGTCTTCTCGACGAACTCAAGGCCCGCTCGTTGGAGGGTCCCGCCGTTCTCCTGCAAGTGCTCTCTCGTGGTCGTGGTCGTGGTCGTGAACGTGGTCGGTTTTCGGTAGTTCGATCACGACCACGATCGCGACCACGAAATCGCGGCTGGTCGATCTTGACGGAGCCCCCCCCCTCGTTGGGCGGGCCGCTCGGGTGCCTGACACGGGGCGCTCGGGTGCCTGACACCGGGGCGCTCGGGGCGCTCGGACACCGGGGCGCTCGGGGACGCTCGGTCTTCATCATCTGCGACTCGAGTCCACGGACCAGGGGGCGTCGCCCCACGTGGGAGCAAGAGGGGAAGGGCCCGCGATCGAGCTCGACAGGCCCTCCAGCCGAGAGGTAGAGCTGGGCCGCGGAGTGTTCCCGGTGCGCATTCGGTTCCGTCGATCCTCCGGCTCGGCGTCGATCGGCGTGTCGTGGAAGAGACCGGGCGCCGATTGGGAGCCCCTCCAATGGCCGTACCTCTGGCACGAAGACGAGGGTGAATAAACCACGCTCGTCACCGACGTGTCGGGCGCAGTGCAGGATGTCCCGGTCGAGCCGGCATTCGACGAGCGAACGACAGCGTGCTAGGATAAGCCGCGTGGAGGGTGGGACCATGTCCGTGGGCCCAGTCGAACGATGATGGCCGGTGACCGCTCGAGTTCTCACCACGTGGACTTCCGCATGCTCCTCTACGCCGACGGCCACGTCGAACAGGTCAAAGAAGATGGCTCCGAACACGCTCGCGCGGCGCTCGTCGTCGGTTTCGCCGGCTAGCCTCGCGGTTGCCGCGCTCCTCGCCTTCGCCGTTCCGGCGGCGGCGGACGACCGCCCGATCTACGCCAACCCGGTCCTGGGCTATCGCGTCGCGCTCCCCGAGGGCGACTGGACGTTCGTAAGAAACCCGCCCTTCCCGCTCACCGACCTCGTGATCTTCTCGCCGGTCGACGAATCGAACTTCGTGGTCCACGTGGACCGAGCCGAAGCGCCCGCGCCGACCCTCGAGGAAGGGGGTCTCGCCGACGCCGCCGCGGCCTGGAAGGCAAGTCTCCTCGGAAACGCGTACGAGGAGGCAGGCGATGTGGAGGCCCGCTTCGAGGAGTTCCGCGGGTTGCCGTCGTACTTGTTCGCGGCCGACGCGACCGCGAAGGGAACTCTGGAGCGGCGGCGGCTCTCCCGCCGGTTTCTGGTGAAAGGAAATGTCCTCTTCTTCATCGACACGAAGCGCCCCGCCGGGGCGGGCGAAGCGACGGTCCGCGGGCTCGAGAATGCCGAACGAACGTTCGAGTTCTACGAACCCGCCGAGATCGAGGGGGGCCGCTTCTCGCCGCGGGGGCAGTTCTTCACCGTCCCGCTCCCGGAGGGCTGGACGGTCGCCGAGTCGAAAAGCGAGGGGGAGATCTTCAGGGCACGGCTCGCGGGTCCCCAGGACGCGCTCCTGTCGGTCGAGGTAGCTCGCGCGCCGGACGAGGAACTGCTGAAGGAGGCCGCGTCGAAGTCCCTCGCGGAGTTCCTCGTGGGCTCCGCCGGGACGGCCCAGGGCCCCGTCGCAACGGCGAACGAAAAGGGCATCGTGACCTACGGCCAGGACTACGCGGCCGGGGGGCGGCGCGGAAAAGCATGGGTGTTCGCGAAGGAGCGCAGGCTCTACAAGGTCCGCGCCGAGGGCGGCGCAGCGCGCGTCCTCTACGAAGGACTGGAACTCCTCCGCGACCTCTCCGTCGACCTCGAACCGGAACGGGAGGCCGAGCGCGAGGAACGGGAGGGCGAACGGCTCTACTACGCCGGGGATTTCGAGCGCGCCGCCGTCCACTTCGAGCGCTCGCTCAAGTCCTTCTCGCGGAACGCGGACGCTCGCGTGTTCCTGGGTCTCATCGCCTACCGCGCCGAGCGCTGGGACGAGGCGCTCCTCCACCTCCGGGGCGCCCGCGCCCTCTTCCCGGTCTCCGACTCTATCCAGACCTCCTTCGCCCGCTCGGCGCTACTCGCCGGCCACGCGGCCCTGAGCGAGAAGCCCCCCGACCTCGCGAAGGCGCGGGAGCGCTTCGCCGACGCGGCGCCTGTCGCGAAGCGACTCGGCGGGGAGCTCGCCGAGGAGGCCGGCATCGCGTGGAACGCCATGGGCGTGCAGGCCCTCTCCGATGGCCGATACACCCAGGCAGCCGACTACCTCGAGAAGGCGATCGAAGTGCACGACATCCCCCTGTACCACGACAACCTCGCTTCGATCTACTTCAACGAGGCCGTCGAGCTCGCCAACAAGGGGAACATCCCGCGGGCGAAGGACCGCCTGCGCGCCGCGCTGAAGGCCAAGCCCGACTTCGCCGAGGCGATGGAGGCGCTCGCCAAGCTCGGCGGGCGTTGACCGCCCCCGATCGGCTGGGTCCCTTTCCCCCGACGGATATCCTCACGGAAACGGATCGGGTTAGACCGTGGACACCGTGGAAGAGCGATTTCTCCTTACATGGGAAGGGAAGATCTGCTATGAGAGATCCGGTCGAGGAAGAGCCTCAGGTGCCCGAGGAGACGCAGGAGCAGAGAGCGGAGCATCTGGCGCTCCTCCGGGAATGCATGAACGACAAGGCGCAGGCCGAGTCCTGGCGGAGATTCGGCGAAGCCAAGAGGCGGCTCGAGATCGAGGAGGCGCGTGAATCCACGGTCGAGGAACGCCTCTCGTGGCTCCCCTTCTGACGAGCCCCTGTGCGCCCACGTTCGGTCTCCCAAGACTCCTGTCTTGGCGCACGTTACGATTGGGAATGCCCACCCGGCACGAGAGTTACGGAGGGTAACACCGGGGAGGGTTTCCCCCTTGACGCGCGAGAGCGTAAGTAGCAGGATACTCGCCCTTTAGGTGCGACCCGCCGTCCAAGAGCGGCGGGTACGCGGTTTGCGGTGTTACGAGGGAACTTCTACACTCTCGGCGAAGGGCGGCGATGGACTCAAGGCCGATGCGGATATCTAGGTACGCCTTCAGGACAGGAGCGGTCGTCGTTCTCGCGCTGGTGTGGTTCCTGGCGGGCGGGTCGCCCGCACCACGCGAGGGCGACGAGGACGGCGGTCTGTTCCTCGCCCGCGGCGGCGGACGCGCGCTCGAGCCCCGGGAAGAGGCGCACGGCCATCTCCACGGCCATGACCACGCGGGCGAGGATCCTGGCTGCTGCGCGCGGCCGGATCCCGCGTTCTTCGCCGCCGGGAAATCGCCCGACCGGCTCGTCCCTATCGGCGTCGAGCGGGATCGCGAGCTCGCGGGGGTGGACGTCGAGGTCGCGCGCGGGCAGGTCCTCTTCAAGATCGAGAAGGAAACAGCGGAAGACGCGCTCCTGGCAATCGAGCGCCGGTTCGGCAAGGCGCCAAAGAGCCTGGGGGGCCTCGGGCTCTACCTCCTGGAGGCGGGAGAACGGGCCGACCTTGCGCTCGCCGTGAGAGAGGTGGCGGGGTTCTCAGGCGTCGCCTACGCCGAGCCGAACTATGTCGCGCGGCCGTCGGACGACCACAACGATGAAGCCGGTCACCGTCACGGTCACGGCCACAACCATGAGGGAGTCGTGGCGCCCGACCGCCTCGCCGACTGCAACTGCTGCAACTTCGCGTCGATCGGTCTCCCCAAGGCCTGGGAGCGGACAACGGGACGCTCCGAGATCGTGGTCGCCGTCCTCGACTCGGGGCTCGACACCGCCCACGAGGACCTCGCGGCCAACGTCGGCGCCGGAGCGGTGGACCTCGTGAACGACGACGACGAGACGGAGGACATCCTCGGCCACGGCACCGCGATCGCCGGCCTCATCGCCGCGCGGGGAGGCAACGAGTACGGAATCACGGGGGTCTGCTGGCAGGCGACCCTCCTGCCGGTGAAGATCGCCGACAGCCGGGGCGTCGCAACCTTCGCCGCCATGGCTCGCGGGATCCTCCACGCGGTCGAGCACGGGGCGCGAATCATCAACATCTCGATGGGCTCCCGCGCGGACAGCCAGGCGCTCCGCGACGCGGTCCGGTTCGCGTACGAGAAGGGCGTCCTCATCGTTGCCCCGGCCGGGAACGACGACACGAACCTCGAGATGGTCCCCGCGCGCTACCCGGAGGTCCTCTCCGTCGCCTCGACGGCCTCCGACGGAAACCTCGCCACGACGACCTCGCTCGGCTTCGCGACCGACATCGCGGCCCCCGGCGAGAACCTCATCACAACCTGCCCCCAGAGCCTCTACAGCCCGGTCTCGGGGACTTCCTGCGCGAGCGCGATCGTGGCGGGCGCGGCGGCGCTCGTCCTCTCCGTCGAGCCGTCGCTCGATGGCCGGCAGGTCGCCGCGATCCTGAAACGGACCGCGAAGCCGATCCCTGCGGTCGAGGAGCAGTTCGGGATCTTCGGCTTCGGGCGACTCGATGTGCCCGCGGCTCTCGCCGAGGCCTCCACCGGGTTCGTGGACGCGGGCATCCGGCGGGTCCGCGTCCTCCCCGAGCGGGCGAAGCCCGGGCAGACCGTCCGGGTCCTCGCCGAGGTCGCGAACCTCGGAAACCGGGACCTCGCCGGGCTATCGGTCGGCATGGCGGGCGCGGGGAAGATCGAGCCGGCCTCGATCGAGAGCCTGCCGGTGGGCGAGAGCCGGACCGTCGAGTTCGAGGCCGTGGCCTCCGCGCGAGCGAACTGGACGGTCGAGATCGCCCCGCTTCGTCAGGGGGAGGGGAACGGCCCCCTCCCCCTTCCCTGGACCGGAGACGCTCGGAGCGCGAACGACCGCGCCTCGGTCCCGCTCCGGATCGCCCGAGGGAACGTTCGGGAGCTTGCGATCGCGGGCCTCGCCTTCGAGGATCTCTCCTTTGAGGGCGGCCGGGTGCGCTACGCCGTGACGGTCGAGAACCGCGGGAACGTCGAGGCGGCCGGGGTCGCCCTTGACCTCTCGGTCGCCGGCGACCGCGAGTACCACTCGGAGCGTGTGGCGCTCCCCGTCCTCGCGCCGGGCGCTTCGCACGTCGTGGAGAGCGCCTGGACGGTGCCGGCCGAGACGCCGGCCGAGAAGCTGGGTCTCGACATCAGGATCCGCTCCGCCGGCCGCGACCGCGAGCCGAGGAACGACTCGGCCACCTTCACCTTCTTCCTCTCCCACCCCGACGCCGAGGTCGCCCGCCTCCAGTACCAGCAGTCGGGGGACGTGGAGTTCATCGGGGACGCCCCTTTCCGCGTCGAGTCGAGCCGGCCCTACGTTCCGGTCATCGTCTTCGTGCCCGACAACGGCGGCCGAGGCCGCGAGCGGTACCTGGAGCTCACCGAGACGAAGATCGCGTGGAGCGAGACCCCGAGCGGCTCATGGAACCTCGTCTACCACGACACCAAGGGCGCCCCACCCGCGCTCGTCGCCGAGGGACTCACGATCGTGGACGAGGACGGGAAAGGCCTCGTCGGCCCCGGAGGCGCCCCCGACGCGAACCTCTTCGGCGACCAGCGCCTGACCGAGCACGGGCGGCACAACATCCTGCGGGTCCCGCTCGCCGCACTGGGCGTGACGGAGCCGCCGGCGAAGCCAGTCGATCGCTACATCGACATGTCGATCCGCTGGCGCTTCCAGCGGAAGATCTTCTTCTTCTTCACATGGGTGAAGAAGAAGACCTACCACCAGGTCCTGAAGATCTCCGTGACGCCCTACCAGCTGCCGAGGCTCCCCGGCAACGGGCACTACTACGACTGCCACTTCCACACGACCGCCGAGTGGTATCACGCCAGCCCGTGGGCGATCTTCGCCCCCGAGAAGGCCTACGGCGGGCCGATCCAGATGATCCGCGAGACCGCCTACGCGATGGGGCTCATCCCGTCGACGGAGGCGATCCGGGACAAGATCATCACGACCGACCACAACTGCTTCTTCTGGGACGTCGACCGGTCGGGGAACCCAGTGCTGAACGACCCCGACCAGCGCCCCCCCTACGGTCCGACCTCCGCGGCGAGGAGCGTGCGGCCCGACGGAACGATCGCGAGCGAGTGGCAGCGCTACGTGGACCTCTTCGGCATCGGGGCCGGCGAGGAGGTCTCCTTCAGCCAGGGACAGGCCTACGGGCTTCTTCCCATCGGCGCGCACATGCTGTCGCACCGCGGCGCCCACATCGATGGGACGTGGCACGGCGGTTCCGACTTCGCAAAGCTCATCGGCGAGGGTGGACCGCTCTACCTCGACGAGGTCCTTCACCGCCTCGCCAAGGAGAATCGGACCGAGAGCCGCCACGCCTTCGCCTACGCCGCCCACCCCTTCAGCGGGCAGGGCTGGAGCGACGAACACCTCGACCAGGCCCTGGGTCTCTCCGAGAAATACAGGACCGATCGGTACGTCCACCCAGAAAGCCGCGAGTTCGTCTTCAAGGGGCTCCAGCTGATGAACGGGCGGAGCGCCAG
The DNA here is from genome assembly GCA_016209595.1 of Planctomycetota bacterium. Lineage (GTDB taxonomy): Bacteria > Planctomycetota > JACQVV01 > JACQVV01 > JACQVV01 > JACQVV01. Next base: position 3,605 of record JACQVV010000240.1, on the reverse strand, counting down.
GAGCCTCCCCTCCAAGGAGATAGACTTCGTGGACATGTTCCCCATTGCCGACCCCGAGTGGCAGAAAGGGGACGCGAAGTGGGACGCGGGCTGGCACGACAGCCTCGCCCCGTGGCACGAGTACATCGCGAACGGCCTCACCTGGTCCTTCTCCGCGGCGAAGGACCGCCGGTTCGTCCGCAAGGTCTTCGGCGAGGCCGGGACCGACGCTCACGGCGACTTCAATTACTCGACCGGGCGGCTCGCCACGCTCATCAAGATCAAGGCCACCTACAGCGTCGATTCGACCGGCTGGGGGATGGTCCGGACCTACGCCTTCCCCGACGGGAAGGAGGGGACGACGCCGGGCGAGCAGTTCATGAACGCGATGGCCGACGGGAACACGGTCATGACCGACGGCCCCATCGCCATGTTCGACATGGACTCCGACGGCCGCTTCGACTCCGAGAAGATCCTCTGGCACGCCGAGAGGCGGCACGAAAACGTCGAGGGCCGCCTCGGCGGCGAGGGCGTCTTCGACGGCGGGCGGACGATGCTCGTCCGGAAGGGTTCCGCGGACGCGGTCTTCCGCTACCTCTACACGAACACGCCCGAGTTCGGCTCGGACGGCGGGCGGATCCGCTGGATCAAGATCTACAAGGACGAACCGGGCAGGCCGAACCCCGTCCGGACGACGAAGAAGACGACCTTCTACATCTTCACGACCGAGCACAAGGAGCTCGTGAGCGTCGGGAGCCTCGCCCCAGAGAAAGCCGACGAGTGGAACTACGAGTTCCTCGACCCCTCCCAGGAAGGAGCCCAGAACGCACCCGCGGCCTATAGCCTCGGGTTCTTCACGGGAAACACCGATCCCGACAAGGACACGATCGGGGTCGAGGAGTACCGCTGCTACACCAACCCCGTCTGGGCCCTCCCCGTGGAGTTCCGATTCCGGGTCCGCGCCGTCGATCTGGACGCCAAGGCCATCCCCGCGGGGGGCCTCTCGGTCGAGCTCGTCTTCCCGGTGACGATGGCGGAAGAGGACCCCGGCCTGGAGCTCAAGATCCTCGACGCGGCGGGGAACTCGACAGACGGTTCCGTCCCCCCCATCGCGCGGTTCGGGAACGGCTCCTGGCTCGCCGCGAGCGGAGTCGCCGCGTCTGTCTACTCGGCCGTGAACTTGAGCCCCATCCCGCTCACCGGGCCCGTCCACCCCGAGCCCGGCAAGATCACCTACGTCGTCTACACGCGCGCGATCCCGAAGGACATGCACCGGAACGCGCTGAACCGGATCGCCGGAACGCTCGCCCTCGAGCAGGGAACGGGCGGGGGCGGCGGCGGTGGTGGAGGCGGGAACGGTGGAAACGGCAACTCCGGCGGGAACGCCGGGAACGGTTCCGGGTCGGGCTCCGGCTCGGGCGTGGGATCCGGGTCATCCTCTAGCTCGGGGGCTTCCGGGACGAGCGGCTCGTCGGGTTCGAGCGCCAACTCGTCGGGAGGCAAGTCCATCACGTCACCCACGTCGAGCTCCGGGAGCTCGTCCAGTTCCACTCCGGCCTCCACGGACACGAAGAAGAAAGACAAGGGACCCCTTGGAATCGGAGGCTGCTTCGTCGCGACCGCGAGCTACGACGAGACCCGAGGAACCGAGGAGGTCGAGAACGTCGCCGGAGCCTATCGCCTCTCGACCCAGAGGAAGCGCGACCTCGATCTCCTCCGCGATTTCCGCGACGAGGTCCTCCTCTCCACCGCGCCGGGCGCGGCCTTCGTGCGCTTCTACTATGAGGAAGGACCCGCCGCGGCCGGCTGGCTCGATTCTCACCCGGCGGCGAAGGGGCCGGTCCGGGTCGCCCTCGCGCCCGCCGTCCTCGCCGCCCGCATTCTCCTGGGCCGCGCACCGATCGAGGCGCTCCTGCTCTCGCTCTTCGCCGGGCTCGTCCTCTTCCGGCGGAGGGTCGCCCGGCAGGGCGACGCCCTTCTCTAGCGCACCTGCGCCGCCGGACAGATCCTGGCGAGCAAGCGCTCCGCCGCGAAGAACACCACCCCGCACACGGCGAGGACGGCGAGCAGGAAGACCGTGTGCGAGGGAAAGGTCGTCTCAAACCCCTCCCAAGGCCGGGAGGACAGGTTCACGTTCTCCACGGGCGGCGTGGCCACCCGACAGACCAGGTGGAGGAGGACCACGCCGGCGAGGGCCTTCCACCAGACTCTCCGCGGAAGGCCGAGCCTCGCCAGGCCAACGGCCCCCGCGACAGGAGCGACCCCGTGCGTGAGGACCGAGGTCGGCAGGAACTCCCCGCCCGCGACCATCCCCACGATCCAGAGCGGAGTGCCGACGCATAGCCAGAGGAACCCGGCGGCGTTGGCCGTGGCGGAGTCAGCCAGGAGTCCGGCGCCGATCGCTAGCGACGCCAGGTGGCAGGTCCAGAGGAGGTGCGCCGGGTGGCCTGTCCGAGCGAGAACGATCGCGTGGACCGCGTAGCAGAGCGCCGAAAGGGCGCCGAGGAGCCGGAGCAGTCGCGCGTCGCGACCCGGGGCGTTCGCCTGCATTCGCGGACGATTCTATCGCGCGTTGCAATCGCCTGAACCCACGCCTAAACTGAAGAGCGCATGGAAGCCCGGAAGATCGAGTGCCCCTGCGGGAAGCACCTCCTGGTCCAGCCGGAGCAGGGGCTGCGTGGAAAGTGCCCGCGGTGCGGCAGGCTTTTCGACCTTCGAGCGGCGGCACCCGCTCGGGACCTGACGCCGCCACCCACGAGGCTCGCCCCGCCGGAGCAGGTTCCGGCGACCCGGTCACGCTCGCGAGGTGCCCTCCTCGGCTGGATCTCGTCCGCCCTCCTCGCGCTCCTGTCTCTCGTCCTGGCGACCGAGTGGCTGTCGCTCTCCGGAGAGGTGTCCGGACTGCAGGAGCGGCTCGCCCGCATCGAGGATGCCCCCGCGCCGGCCGCTTCGGCGGCGCGTGCGGGAACCCCCGCCCGAGGGGACACGCTCCCGGCCGGGACGCGCGAGGAGCCCCCCCGCGCCACGCCGCCGCCCGAGGCGGGCGCGCGCGCGGAGGACCTTGTCCGGCTGGAGAAGGATTTCGAGGCCCTCGCCCAGAAACTCGACAAGATCGCCCGCCGGGTGGACGAGGTCCACGCGGGGCAGGCCGAGGATCCCGCTCCGCCCCGGATCTCGGCCGGCGAGGGCGACTTCGAGACCCGCGTGATGGCGCTCGCCCGGCGGGTCACCCCCACGATCGTCAGCATCACGAATGGGGCGGGCACGGGTTCCGGCGTCGTGGTCTCGGCCGACGGCTACATTCTCACGAACGATCACGTCGTCTCGGGCGCGAGCGAGGTGACGGTCCAGCTCGCGACGGGGGACACCCACAAGGGGCGCGTCCTGGGCTCCGACTCGTATTCCGACATCGCCTGCGTCAAGATCGCCGGCCGGGACCTTCCGGCGATCGAGTTCGGCGACTCGGACGCCCTCTCGGTCGGCCAGGTCGTCGCCGCCCTCGGGAACCCGTTCGGCCTGGCGCGGGACGGCACGCCGACCGTGACGCTCGGGATCGTGAGCGCGCTCCACCGGGTGCTCCCCCTCTCCGAGGACAAGATGTACCGGGACGCGATCCAGACCGACGC
>JACQVV010000232.1 GCA_016209595.1 Planctomycetota bacterium | reverse complement strand
GACGATCATCGTCGCTCCGGCCATCCTGGCCTCCGCTCCTCCCCGAGGGGGCTTCGCCCCCTCGGCCTCCCCCAGCGCCATCCTGGCGCCCCGGGGGGGTTCCCCCCCGGACCCCCCCACGGCAGGAGCTCGACGATCATCGTCGCTCCACTTCAGACGAGCGCGGTCCCGTCGGTTTCCTGGGCGAGTTCGAGCTGGAGGGTCCGGAATCTCTTCCACTCGCCCTCCACACCCTCCCGGCCCGCAAAGAACTCGCGACCACGGGTATCGAGTTCCTTCGCCAGCATGGCGACGACCTCGCGCGCGCGGTCGGTGAAGCCCCCGCGGAGGAAGCTCTCGGCCGCGACCCGCAGTCCCCCGAGCACCCCGGTGGGGTAGAGGTGGAGATAGAAGACGTCGAGGTCGCCATAGTGCTGGACCAGACGCTCCCGTTCGAACAGGTAGATCGACCGGACGAAAACCTTGTCCTGCCGGTTCTCCGGGAGGATGGCGTTCAGGTTCTGGAAGGACTGCTCGAACTTGGACCGGATCTCCCGGAGCTTCGAGGGGAACGCGCGATCCACTTCGCGCAGGATCTCCCTCAGGTTCTCTTCCTCGGACAGATCCACGTACCCGGGCGCGATGATCGATACGTTGAGCTCCTCCAGGGTGAGGATGCTCACCAGGTGGTAGAGGTGCCGGATGTGGAGGAGGAAGCTCTTCACCGGACCGGAGTCCTCGTTCAGGAAGGCCCGGTCGGAGAGCTCCTGAAAGCCCCGCAGGTAGTCGAGGCGGAGCCGCGAGAGCTCCTCGAAGTCGAACAGCCCGGAGACCTCCTGCGTGGACAGCCGATCGATCAGGTTGTTCCGGTCGCAGCGGTGCTTCTCGCAGAAGAGCAGCAACCGTTCCTCGTACCGGCTGAAGATGTCCAGGAAGAGGTCGAAGGCGTCGAAGAAGAGGCGGAAGACGTCGTAGAAGCTCGACGCAGCATGCCCGAGGGGGCGGGAGACGCGGAGCTTCGTCGTGCTGTAGGTGGGTGGCACCACTCGCGGATCCGGGGTCATGTCCGGAGCAGTATAACAAGCCAGATCTCTTCGATGACTCCTCCGGTTTGCCGCGAGGGAACCGGCGGCATAGACTCTCTCAACATGGCCGCCACCCAGACCGAGCAGGACGTCGAGACTCGCCTTCAGCCTCCGTACCACGTCATCCTTCTCGACGACAACGACCACACATACGACTACGTCGAGCACATGCTCTGCCGGCTCTTCGGGCACAGTCTGGAGAGGGCCCACCGGCACGCCGTCGAGGTGGACTCCACCGGGCGCTCTATCGTGGACACCACGACGCTCGAGCGGGCCGAGCTCAAGCGGGACCAGATCCACGCCTTCGGCCCCGACCCGCGGATCCCGCGGTCCAAGGGTTCGATGTCGGCCACGATCGAGCCGGCGGAGTAGCGGAGCGGGACCAACCCCGCCCCTACCCCCAACGTTGCATTCCTGTAGGGCGGGGGCTTGTCCCCCGCCGCGCCAGGGCCGGGATAAACCCGGCCCCTACTTGTCCCCCTCCAGGGCCTTGTCGAGCGCGGACTCCATGTCGTCCTTGGACCCGGAGTTTCCGAGGACCTCCTTCAAGGCGAGGACCATGTCGTTCGGCTTGAAACCGCGCGGTCCTCGCTCGCCGCGGAAGGCGATTCGCCGATCGGTCCCGACCACGAACAGGCGGTCCGGCCAGCCGCAGTAGGCCTCTCCGACGCGGTTGTCGATGCCGTCCACGAGCATCGGGATCGTGAGATCGAGCTCCGCGGCGCAGGTGTTCGCGACCCCGCTTCGTTCCTCGAAGGTCTTGGCCTGCGGGATCTCGATCCCCTTCCGATCGTTCTCCTTCGTCCGCCAGCCGTCCACGGGGTGCGCTTCCCGGATGTAGACCACGAAGAAGTTCGCCCGGTTCCGGTACTCCTTGTAGATCTCTTCCAGGCGCCCGGCCTGGCTCCGGAACGGGGGTCAGGTGTACGAGCCGAAGACCAGGACGACCGGCTGCTCGCGGCATGCCTCCGAGAGGTGGATGATCTTCTCGGGATCCCCGAGGAGCGAGAGCTCGAAGTCGGGGGCCTCGTCTCCGACCTGAGGCGCCGTGTCGCGGCCCGGGCGGTCCTGGGCAAGGGCCGTGGCGGCGAGGAAGAGGAACAGGGTGAACGCGAGCGCGGCAGGCACGAGACGTGAATCCCACATGGCGTTCCCTCCGATGGGGTCCGTGTTCCGGTTCGATCGATCGGATGCCGTGATTAACCCTTGGCCGGGCCCGGAGTTCCGCGCCGCCATCTCGCGACCCGCACGCAGAACCAGGCCACGGGGAGAGCCGGTATGACAACCTCGACCAGGATATCCGTCACAAGGCGTCTCGAGAAAGGCGGCTCGGCGCGGGTCTCCTCTCCGGCCCCGCGCACGAACGGATCGACAACCTCGGAGAGCCAGCCGGTCGGCCTGTATCCCCAGGCCCAGAGGCACCAGGCGATCCAGCCGTAGGCGAGTGCCAGCCCGGCAAGCGCCGCAAACCCTCGGCGCGCGGGGCCGCGCGCGAGGTCCGCACCGCAGGAAAGGCAGGTCCCGCCAGGGGCGGGAAGCTCGCGCCGGCAGTACGGGCAGGCGGGCGTCCCTTTCAGCGGAAGACCCCCTCGGCCGCCGGGCGGACGAACACGCGGTAGAGATCCTCCCTACGAGCCTCATACTCGTCGGCGAGGATCGCGTAGCGCACGTGATCCTCCCATTTCCCCGCGATCTTGAGGTATCCGCGGGCGATCCCCTCGTCGCGGAGTCCGAGCTTCTCGGCCACCCGGCGGCTCGCCACGTTCCGGGGCATGATCGCGAGCTGGACGCGGTGGAGCGAGAGGTCCCGGAAAGCGAAGTCGAAGGCGAGGCACAGGGCCTCCGGCATGAGGCCCTGGCCGGCGTGCTCGCTTGCGATCCAGTAGCCGGCGTGGCATCCCCACATCGCGCCATGGATCACCCCGGAGAGCGTCACCGATCCGACAAGGTCCATTCCCTCGGCCAGAAAGATGCCGAGACGGTGGTACGTCCCCTGTCTCGCCTGCTCGCGCGCGGCGCGGACCTGACGTACGAAGCGCTCTCGCGAATAGCGGTCGGGCCCCGGGGTCGGGATCCACGGGGCGAGCCAGTCCTCGTTCGTCCGCTCCAGGTCGCGGAAGGCGTTCCAGTCCGGGGGTTCCAGGTAGCGCAATTGGAGCCGCCCGGAACACCGGACGATGCCCCGGCCAGGCCCCTTGCGGTTCCACCATCCGAACAGGAACGAGGAGATCCGCCCCATGTCGCGCCCTCCCGATCGCGCACGTCCATTTTCGCGCGGCCGCGACCCGGACGCCAGGTCACCCGCGGCGAGATTCCGCGAGGACTTCTCTCACGGCCAGGGCGAGCTCTCCTGGCGTGAACGGCTTGGCGAGGACACGGACCCCCGCCCATAGTCTGTCCGTCGCGGAGAGCGCCTGCTCTCCAAGACCGGAGATGAAGAGGACCCGCAGGCCGGGGCGGCGCGCCAGAAGCCGCCGCGCGAGATCGATCCCGCTCACCCCGGGCAGGTTCACGTCGGTGACCAAGAGGCCCACCGGCGGCGCGGCGTGCCCGAGGATCTCGATTGCCTCGTCACCGCTACGCGCCTCGAACACGGCGTGCCCTTCTTCCTCGAGGAATCCCTTCACGAGGACCCGCACCGATTCTTCGTCCTCCACGAGGAGGATCGTGGACGGAGCCGCGGTCTCCCTCGCCGGCCGGGTTGGCGCTGAGGGAGGATCACCCGGAGTAGGCGGGCCGACGGGGAGCTCGACACGGAAGGTCGTCCCCCCGCCAGCCGAGCTCTCGGCGGAGACGCTTCCCCCCGCCTCCTCCGCGATTCGCCGGACGGAGGAGAGGCCGAGCCCCGTCCCCTTCCCCATGACTTTCGTCGTGAAGAAGGGCTCGAAGATCCGCTCGCCTATCGCGGCGGAGATGCCCGTCCCCTGATCGCTCACGAGGAGCGCCGCCCGGAGCCGTCCGGGAATCGTCTCCAGGTGAATCGTCCCGCCGCCCGGCATCGCGTCCCGCGCGTTGAGGACGAGGTTCAGGATGACCTGCTCGACTCGCCCCGGCCCGATCCGCACGGTCCCGGCGCCCGGTGACAGTCGCGTCTGGATCGGGAACCGATCCCCGAGCACGGGAGCGAGGAGCGCGATCATCTCCGAAACCGCCGAGTTCAGGTCGCGGGCGCCGCGCTGGGGCAGGACCCCGCGGGCGGACCCGAGGAGGCGCTCGACGAGAGAACGCCCCTTCTCGATCGCCCGCACGATGGCCGAGAGACGGGCCTCGTGAGCCGGGTTCGCCGAGAGCTCGCGCCGGAGGAGCTCTGCCTGGCCCAAGAGAAGCGTCAGGAGGTTTCCGAAGTCGTGGGCGACCTCGGCCGCGATCCCGCCCAAAGTCTCCAGCCTCCGAGCCTGCCCCTCCCGCTCGAGATCCCCCGGTCCGGCCATGGGCTTTCAGGCTAGCCCATGCGTGGACGATGTTCTTTGCCCTGGAACAACCAGCGCGCCGGCGTCACCTCTCCCCGGCGAGCCGCTCCAGACCCAAGGCATCCCGCACTTCGATCCGCATCCGGCCCGTTTCGACGATCCCCTTCCTCTGCCAGCGGCTGAGGATGCGGCTCACCGTGAACACGCTCGTCGCGGTCATGTCGGCGAGGTCCTGGCGGGTGACGGGCGGGTCGATCCGCACGCCGGGGCCCGTCTCCTCGGGGGCTTGCCGCGCCAGACGAAGCAGGGAGCGGGCGAGCCGCCGTTCGACCGGCTCGGTGGCGAGCTCCAGGAACCGGGACTGGGCCTCGAAAAGCAGGTGGACCTGGAGGCGGAGCGCCGTGAAGGCGAGATGAGGGATCCTCTCCAGGAACCCGTTCATCGTCTTCTGCGGCCAGGCAAGTGCCTTGCACTCCCGGACCGCGAGTGCGGAGGACCGGTGCGTCTCCGAAGACTCGAAACCCGACCACCCGAACGTCTGGCCCGGACGCAGGAAGCCGAAGAGGACCTGGTACCCCTCCGCGCTTTCCAGCGTGAGCTTCGCCCGGCCCTCCAGGAGCGCGTAGAGGTCGAGCGCGGGTTGCCCGAGACGAAAGAAGTGGGAACCCGCCTCCAACCGCACGATGCGCGAGCTCGCCGCGATCTCCTGGACCCGTTCCCGCTCCAGACCGTGGAACAGGTCGATCCGAGCGAGCCAGAATTCGCCGGAGGGAGGATCGGGAGGGCGCGGGTGCAAGCGGGACATCGAACCCATCTGAGGGGAAGAGCGAATGAAGACCCGAGCGCCTATATAGGTCCCCGCCGGAGGATCGTCGTTGCGCTGCGGCAACCATCGAGCAAGAAAGGAATTACGAAAGGCGGGGCATCGACGGTTACGGAAAGTCAGTACGTCGGGGAAGGGGGTGTCGAGGACGCGGGACGGGGGCGATCCAGGCTAAACGCGCGCCCGAAGATGCGTGGCCTCCCCCTTCCCGGGGGATCGCTCCATGAAGCCTACGATTGCGATTCGTAGCGCCGCAACCTTGTCATCAAGTTCATCCTCCTTGATTCCCGCGCCGGAGCTCGGGGAAGATCCCCCGATGCGCGCGGACTGGCGGGTATCGTTCCACGGAGGACACAGCGGGGAATTCTGCGCCCACGCGCGCGGGACCCTCGAGGAGGTCGTCCGCGCGGCCATCGCCGCGGGGCTCTCGCATCTTGGAGTCTCCGAACACGCTCCCCGCGTTCGCGAGATCGACCTCTACCCCGATGAGACCCTTCACGGGATCGGCGTCGCCGACTTGCTCGACAAGTTCTCGCGCTACGCCCGCGAACGCTTCCCGGAACTCGCGGCCCGATATGGCGACCGGATCGCACTCCTCAAGGGGATGGAGACCGAGGTCGTGCCGCACGAGGACTACGCCCCCCGTATGCAGGCGTTCCGCCGCGAGTTCGAGATCGAGTATCTCGTCGGTTCCGTCCACCACGTTCGCAACGTCTCGATCGACTCCTCTCGGACCGAGTGGATCCGCGCGGCACAGGAGGCGCACGGCGCCGAGCGGCTGGTCCTCGACTACTATCGGGCCCAGCGCGAGATGCTCGATCTTCTTCGCCCCGAGGTCGTCGCCCACTTCGATCTCATCAAGCTCTTCGCGCCCCGGGACCTCCCCGAGGGCGCCGCCGTGCGCCGCGCGATCGACGAGTCCCTCGCGGCGGTGCTCCGGGCGGGCTCGCTCCTGGAAGTCAACGGCAAGGCCTGGGCGAAGGGCCTCTCCGAACCCTATCCCTCGATCGAGATCCTCTCGCGCGCGCGAGAGATGGGGATCCCCGCGACCTTCGGGGACGACTCGCACGCGCCCGAGGAAGTCGGCCGGAACCTCGACCGGTGCCGCGCGGCGCTCCTCGCGGCGGGGTTCTCCGAGGTCCACGCGCTGGTCCGCGGCACGAACGGCCTCGAGCGGCGGGCGATCCCGCTGGGGGCCGCGTCGTGAAGCCCGCGAGCGCCGTCCGGATCGAGCGCGTGTCCGAGGTCGGCTCTCCCGCATGGCGCGCCGCGATAGCGATCTACCGCGAGGTCTTCCCGACTTGGGAGCGCGAGCCCGAGTCGTTGCTGGCGCGGCGAGCGAAGACGGGCGAGTATCTCCTCCACGCGGCTCTCGGCGAGAGGGGAGAGGTCGAGGGATTCCTGACCCTCCATGCCTGTCCGCGCGAGGGCTACGCCCTCGTGACGTTTGTCGGCGTCCGGCCCGATCGGCAGGGGCAGGGGATCGGATCGGCTCTCTTCCGCCAGGCGATGGAGACCTTCGATCTCTCGACCGGAGCTCCCTGGCTCCTCGTTGAGGCCGAGGATCGCGCCGCGCGACTCTACGGGCGGCTCGGCATGTGGAAGCTCGACGCGCCCTACTCGGTCCCTCGCTACGGGAGCCGGGACTCCACCCCCATGCACCTCCTCGCGTACACCAAGGGGGACCGGCCACCGACCGTCGCGGGCGAATGGCTCCGCCGGGTCATCGAACACGTCTACGCGCACGGATACTGCCTCGCCCCGGACGATCCCAGGATCGCGGCGGAACTCGCGGCGATTCCCTGTCCCGTTCCCGTCCTGGCCTGGCCACCGGAGGAGCCATGACACCTCTCGTCTACTCCCAGGACGCCAATCCCTCCGACGCGGTCTCGCGCCGCTTGGAGGAGGTGCTCGCCGCGGGCCGGACCCGTTTCCAGGAGTATCTCTTCTTCCGGTCGCGGACGAACGGCGTCACGATCGTGCTGGATGGCGACGTCCAGTCGTGCGAGGCGGACGAGGCCATCTACCACGAAGCGCTCGTCCACCCCGCGATGCTCCTCTCCGAGGAGCCGCGCACCGTGCTCGTGATGGGGGGCGGCGAGGGGGCGACCGCCCGGGAGGTCCTGCGACACCCGAGCGTCGAACGGGTCGTCATGGTGGACATCGATCGCGAGTTCGTCGACCTTTGCCGGCGGTTCATCCCCGAATGGGGCCGTTCGGCTTTCGCCGATCCGCGCCTGGAGGTCCGCTACGAGGACATCTTCGACTACCTCGCCCGCACGCCCGACTCCTTCGACGTCGCGATCGGGGACCTCGTGGACGCCCCCGACCCGGTCTCGCCGGCGGCGGAGCTCTACAGCCGATCCTTCTACGAGCGACTGGCCCCACGCATCCGCGAGGGCGGGATCCTCGCCACGCAGGCGGGGGCCCTCCGGGTGGGGGACGACCCGGATCGGCGCACCGCGCGAGCCGGGCTGGCCGCACGATTCGCGAGCGTCGCGACCTACGGCATCGTGGTTCCGAGCTTCTATCATCTCTGGGGCTTCGTCGTGGCATCGAATCGCGCGCTCGAACTCGCGCCCGGAGCCCTCTTCGAGCGCTTCGAGCGCGAGGCCGGGCGGAGGGGCCTGGGTCTCCCGGCGACCGGCGCGCGCGCGCTCGCGGCTGCCTTCTATCCGCCGGCCGCGGTCCGGGCCGGCGAGTAGCGCGGAAGTAACCGTTCACGGGCTACGTGACGTCTTGATCTCCTAGGAACCCAGGAACCCATGAACGGGAACTGACTGGCTATCTTCGTCCGCTGACACGCTTCGTGTCGGGCCAAGAAGAACGATAGTCTTTGTGGACATCGATGGCCGCGGCAATGATCTTGTCCGTCTCCTCTTCCAATTCCAAGGTCATGTCGCTTGGTCTCTCCTGGGTTCCTGGGTTCCTAAGAGGTCTCATCGCCTGTGAACGGCTACGCGCGGAAAAGGGATGTGCTCCAGGTCTTTTACCCCGCGCTTCACGGGAGCCACGCGCCCGCGATGGACCTTTCGGACGGTCTTCCCCCCCGCGATCACCCGGACTCCCCCGCGCGGGTCGACCTCGTGCTCGAGGGTTTCGCGCGATCCGGGCCGGTCGAGGTCACCCGCGTCCACGACCTCGCCGAGGAGGACGTCCGCTCCCTCCACGACGCCGACTACGTGGACTTCCTCCTGGAAGCGAGCGGCGCGCTCGCGCCGGGCGAGGAGCTCCTCCCGGTCTCGTTCGGCAAGAACCTGTCGCGTGCGCCCTGGCGACTGCGCCCCGGGATGTTCGCCCGCGAGGTCGGGACGCCGATCCTCGCCGGCACCCCCGACGCTGCCCTGAACTCGGCCGCCGCCGCCGCCGCCGCCGCGCGCTGGTCTTCCCGCGAGGGGCACTCCGCCCTCGCCCTCTGCCGGCCGCCAGGCCACCACGCCGGACGGCGGCGGTACGGAGGCTACTCCTACTTCAACAATGCGACGCTCGCCGCGCGGATTCTCGCTTCCAGCGGCCGGACCGCGATCCTCGACATCGACTATCACCTCGGTGAAGGCAGCGCGGAGCTCGCGGTCCCCGAGATTCCCTATTTCAGCCTCCACGCCGACCCCTGGGCGAACTACCCCTACCTCGAAGCCGGGCGCACATTCCCCGAGAACTCCTGCACTCTAGCCACCGTGCAGGCCGGCGCTGGTGTCGGGACGTACATGGCGCTCCTCGAATCCCTGGGCCAGGGAATCCGCGATCTCGCTCCCGCCTTTCTCGTCGTGTCGCTCGGCTTCGACACCTTTCGCGGGGACGACATCCAGGACGAGCCGATCGCGATCGAGACGGACGACTTCGCCCGGATCGGCGCCGCGGTCGCCCGCCTCCCCGGGGCGAAGCTCCTCGTCCTGGAAGGGGGCTACGACCGCGCGAGCCTGGTGGCCTGCGCGGAGAACTTCGCGCGCGGGTTCATCGGATAAGGAGGTATTGTCGCCCTGGCCGCGACCCGTTTGCTACCCTAGGGGTGGTTGGGCGGGGGGTGGTGGGCCCGCCGCGCGCGGGTTCAGCAAGTAGCGGAGGCGACGATCCGCCCGACGAGCCTCGCCGCGGTGGACTCGGTGACGGTCTGGCCCGCGATCGGGGCCACCTCGCAGACGTCGGCGCCGACGAGATGCCGGGCCGACGCCACGGCCGAAAGTTGCCGCTCGGCCGCGCGGAACGAGAGTCCCCCGGGCTCCGGCGTCCCCGTGCCGGGCGCGCAGGCCGGGTCGAGCCCGTCGATGTCGATCGAGAGGTAGACCCGAGCCGGGAGGGCCGCCACGAGCTCCTCGATCCAGCGCCCCTCGCGGTCGCGCTCACGATCGAGACGCGGGCGGACCCCGCGCTCGTCGAACCAGGCCGCCTCCTCGGCAGAGAGGCTCCGGAGGCCGCACCACTCGACCGGGATCCCCTTCTCGACGATCCGGCGCATCGTGCAGGCGTGGCTCCAGGGAGTCCCCTGGTAGGAGTCGCGCATGTCGGCGTGGGCGTCGAGCGACAAGACGCCGAGGTCCGGCCAGACCGACCAGGCGGCCCGGACGGCGCCCGCCGCGACTGTGTGCTCCCCGCCCAGCGTGACGAGGAATTTCCCGTCGAGGAAAACGGGGAGAGCGAGCTCCGCGATCCGTTCGACCGCGAGCGCCGGGTCCTCCGGGAGATCGGGGATGGGGAGCGTATGGATGCCGGCATCCGAGATCTTTCTCCAGCTCGCTTCGTCGAAGTCCTCGATCTGCGCGCTGGCGGCGAGGATCGCCTCCGGTCCGCGCCCGGCCCCCTTGCCGTAGCAGACCGTCCGCTCCAGGGGCGCGGGGAGGATCACGACTCGCGCCTCCGGGTACGGCGGCTCGGGGACGAGCCCGCCGAAGAATCTGGCCCGCTCGGGCACGTCAGACGACGAATACCGCGGCCGCGACGGCGGTCGTCCAGAGACCCGCCCGGCCCACGGCCGACGAGGAGACGGAACGGGTCACGAACGGCCCCGCGGGTCTCCTCCCGCGGAGAGTCGTGTCGAGCATCGTCGTCGCGAGGTCGACCGCCTTGGCGGCCGCCAACTCGCCGTCGAGGTCGTGCTCGTCCACCTCGGCGACGTAGCCGTGGCTCGACCGGTCCTTCGGGCGCGCCATCCCGATCGCCACGGCGATTTGCCGCCCCTCCTCGTCCGTTTCGAGCCTCGCGAGGACGCAGTGGACGATTCCTCCGGGTTCCAGGCTCGTCACTCCTTCAGCCGGAGGCACGATCTCGCAGCGCGGGGGCAGGATCGAGCTCACGCAGACGAGGTTGTATGCCTCGATCCCGGCCTGGCGGAGCGCCTCCTCGAAGGAGACGAGCTTCTCCCTGGCGGTGCCGACTCCTGCGACGAGGAAAACGGAGCGGGGAACGAGCATGGCGGGGGACCTCCGGTCCTGCGGCGCGAGAGTTTACCCCACGCGGACGCCCGGCGCCTTCGCGACCTCGCCAGAAACCTGGGAGTCGGTGAGCCCGAACCGGCGGCGGCGGCTGGCGAACTCGGCGAAGCAGTCGAGGAACGCCTCCTCGCGGAACTCCGGCCAGGGGGTGGCGCGGAAGATCCACTCGCTGTACGCGCTCTGGAAGAGGAGAAAGTTCGACGTCCGGATCTCGCCTCCGGTCCGGATGACGAGATCGGGATCGGGCGTGCCCGCGGTGTCGAGGTGGCGCGCGAGGATCTCCTCGCCGCCCTCGCCCTCCAGTTCTTCGGGGTCGATCGTCCCGGCGAGCACGGCCCGCGCGACCCTCGCCGCCGCCCGCGCCACCTCGGAGCGCCCCCCGTAGGAGAGAGCGAGGGTGAGGACCGTCACGGGCGAAGAAACGGCGGTCGCCCGGACGGTCTCGTGGAGCTCCTCGCGCGCGGCCCGGGCGAGTCGGTCCGGCTGCCCGATCAGCCTCACGCTCACTCGCTCCTTCCGGAGCTCCTCCCGCTCCGAGCGCGCCCAGCGGGCGAGCAGCTTCATGAGCCCCGCGACCTCGTAGGCCGGACGTCCCCAGTTCTCGGTGCTGAAGGCGTAGAGGGTGAGGTAGGGAATCGCGAGCTTCCGGAAGAGCTCGACCGCCTTTCGGACGCTCCTGGCTCCTTCTTCGTGGCCCGCCAGGCGCGGGAGGCCCCGGGATGCCGCCCAGCGGCCATTTCCGTCCATGATGACCGCGACGTGCTGCGGCAACCCGGTCCCGGAGTGGTCCTTCCCGTGTCCGGTCCCGTTGCCGTTGCCGTTCTCGCCGTTCGTCGCGCGCTTCACCCGTGGAAACCTCACGTCGTGGCGAGTCCAGTCTCGGCCGCGCGCGCGGGGCTCCTCGCGAGGAGCGCTCGGGCCTGCGCGTCCCGCACCACGGTCTCGAGCGCGTCGATGTAGGCGAGGAACCGCTCCCGCCCGTAGCGGGTGATCTTGCAGATCGTCACCGGGCGCCGCCCCTTCGCCTTCTTGTGCAGGGCGACGATCTTCATCTCGGCGAGCGCGGCCAGGTGCCGGTTCAGGTTCCCGTCGGTCATCCCGCACTCCTCCTTGAGCTCGCAGAAGGAGAGCCCGCCGGGAAAGGCGACGAGACAGGTGCAGACCGCGAGTCGCCCGCGTTCGTGGAAGATCCGGTCGAGCGCGCTGTACGCGAAGGGGGCCTCAGGATCGCCCCGACCGTGGGTCCGGCCGTGCGCCCTGTCGGTCGCTCCGGTCGCGCTCATGGCGAGACTCTCTCCGATTCCCGGTCGAGGAGGAGGAGCCGCCCGGTCCACATCTGGCCCAGGCCGAATCCCAGCGGCATCACCCACCACGCGAGCGGAAGCGCGGGATCCGTCACCAGAAGAAGAAACCCCCCGGCGAGACAGAACGCGAGGGCCACGGGCCAGACCCCTCGCGGCACGAGCGCCCGCGCGGCGAGCAGTCCCGTTCCATAGCAGGCGTACCAGACGCCCGGCAGCATGTGAGGCAGCCCGTGGTCGAGGAAGACCCACGAAAGCACCGCTCCCAGGACGAGGGCGGGGACGAGCTGGAAGGCCGCCGTGTGCGTTTGCCGGCGCTCCTGCCGCTCGGCCCTTCGGAAGTACCAGATGCCCACGGCGCCGTAGTTCAGGACAAGGGCGATGGCGAGGCACGCAAGCCACACGTGGAGGTAAAAGCCCACCTCCTCCGGCGTCCTCGGGTAGGCCGCCTCCACCTGCTGGTAGAGTCCCGCGGCCACGGCCACGGCTCCAGACAGGATCGCCGCCGTGCCGGAGAACCCCCGGAAGCGCTGGCAGCTCGCCAGGCGCAGCCGGACTTCTTCGAGAACCGAGATCGCGCGTTCGACTTCCATGACACTAACTTTGTATCGCAAAGGTTTCGGGAGTCAAGCCCCTTTTTTCGGGCTTCAGGCTTCAGGCTTCAGGCTGCAGGGCGGAAGGCTTCGGGGCGGAAGGCGATGTCTTCCGGAAGCCTGTATGATGCCGCACCGGCACCCGCCAAGGAGAGCGCGATGAGGATAGCGGAGTTCCAGCGGAGAATCGAGGAGATCTACTTCGAGCGCGACAGCGCCCGTGGAGTCGAGGGCTGCTTCCGCTGGCTCGTCGAGGAGATGGGAGAGCTCTCCCGCGCGATCCGCCACGACGATCCAAAAGCCCTCCAGGAAGAATTCGCCGACTGCCTCGCCTGGCTCTCGACGCTCGCCTCCCTCAAGAAGATCGACCTCGCGGCCGCCGCCGCGGCCAAGTATGGCAAGGGCTGCCCCCGCTGCGGCAAGACCCCGTGCGGGTGCGCGTGAAGCCCGACCGGTTCCACGGATAGCGACCTGTCCCGCCCCTCCTGGCGGTCGAACCCGCCGACAGCCGCCGGTGGCGATCCCGTCGCGTGGCACGCATGCGTGGGCTGGGGTATCATGAAGCACACGGCTGGACTCAGGGAATGACCCTTGGCCGACCTTCGTCCGACTACCTATCCTCACATCAGACTGGATGAGAAGGGCATTCCCTACCTGGTAGGGACCAGGACGAAGGTCGTCGAGATCGTGATGGACCGTCTGGCCTATCACTGGGACGCCGACGAGATCCAGAGGCAGCATACGCACCTTGGCCTGGCACAGATCCATGCCGCGCTGGCGTACTACTACGATCACCAGGAAGAAGTCGACCGGGATATCGAGGAGCGCATGGAGCACGCGCGTCGGATCCAGGCGGAACTCGGGGAGCCCCCTCCGCTGCTCCTGCACAAGTTGAGGGAAGCGACCCGGTCTCTGTGAGCGTCGCGCTCTACATGGATCACCATGTTCATTCGGGGATCACGCGCGCGCTCCGGCAGCGCGGCGTGGACGTGATCACGTCGTACGAGGATGGGACAGCCGAGTGGGACGATCCCGACCTGCTGGCGCGAGCCAAGGAACTCGGCAGAACTTTTTTCACTCAGGACGACGACTTCCTCGCCGAGGCGCGACGCTGGGCAGGAGCTGGACGCGAGTTCGCGGGAGTGGTCTATGCCGCCCAACTCAAGATCTCCGTCGGCCAGGCGGTCAAAGATCTCGAGCTCATCGCGAAGGCTCTGGACCCGAAGGACATGGCGAACCTAGTCATGTTCCTTCCCATCCGCGGGTAGGGACCGCTCGCCCGCATCTCTGGCTACCGAAAGTTCTGATTCGGAGCCAACGACTCGGTAGAATGCGCCGCCTGCTGATGAGCCTTCCCCTTTCTTCCACTCGGGGTCCAAGATGGCGCGGCAAGGACGATCGGCGCGATCCGGGCGAAAAGCCGCCGGGGCTTCTGCCGGAGGCAAGCTGCCCGTGCTCATCGAGATATTGGAGCGATTCGAATCGAGCTCCGGTGAAGGACTCGCTCTCTGCGCGCCATCCGCGTTCGCCGAGTCTCGACCGGCTTTTCGATACACAAAGACCGGCGAGCCGGGGAAGAAGGACACCGACTTCTTCGACAAGGTCGGTCTCGAGCGATTCCTCGAACCCGCAACCGAGGTTGCCCTGTCAATCCCGGCGAAGAAAAAGGGAACGGCAACGCGCGAGATCCGCATCCGCCTCTACCGGCTCTCGCCCGCGGGACAGGCGGAACTCGAGAGATGGAGAGCCCAGGAGCGCGAGAAGCGGGAGCAAGAAATCCGGAAGCGCGCAGTGGAGATGGACGGGATTCGCCAGGCGATCGAGGGCCAGCAACGCGCCATCGGTGAACTCGCCTCGAGCCTGAAGGAGAGCCTCGGCCCGCCGGACGGCGCCGCCGCGCAGAAGATCGGCGAAACGGGAGAGCGGATCGAGAGAATCCTGCGTGAACTGGGAGAGGCCATGGACCGCGACGCCAGGGAGAAGCGCCGGATTGCCGAGACTCTTCACCGCAAGCTCGAGGGGATCGAACGCGACGGGCAGCTTCTCGCGGAACTGGTCCGCGGCGCGCCGGCCAGCGCGGTCTCGACGGAACCGCCCCGCCCGGATCCGGCCGACCGGACCTCGCGCGTCCTCTCCGCGATCCCGGCGGATCGATGGCTCGAGATCCCCGAGATCCACCGCGCACTCCAGGAGCAGGGGGTCTCGATGAAACCGGGAGAGTTGATCGACACCCTGCGGGAGCTCTTTCGGGCAGACCGAATCAACCTGACCGTGTGGAACCGCAATCTCGCCGACCTGCCGGCCCCCGAGCACGCGATCCTCGGGCGGGAAGCCAAGGTCTACTTCTACGCGAAGAGGATCTGAGGGATGAACGGTCTCTCCGACGATTCGCTCGCGGACCGGCTCCGGACCATGCCAAGTCCTTTCGATCCGCAAGACGTCAAGGGCCCCTACGACACGAGAGAGTTGCCGGTGGCCGAGGCCCTAGTCGACTCGGCGCGGCACGAGATCGACGAGGCTCTGCGGCGGCATCAGACGGCTCCTTTCAGCTTCCCGGTCATCGTTCTCGTCGGACAGACCGGGGGGGGGAAGAGCTTCGTCCTGCGCGATCTTGTACAGCGCCTGCACGCTCCATCGCTCATGCGGTTGGTCGGGAAGAAGAACCGGTCAGAGGACGTCCTGCCGCGTTTCCTCGTACCCGCTCAGCCCTTGGACGTCCTGAACGCCCCGGAAACCGACACGAACGAGGCGGTGGCTTCGGTTCTCCTGGAAGCAACGCGCCGGGCGCTCTTCAACGAACACGTTCCAGGCTTCGCAGAGGAGGACATCCCGGTCCGCCCGATCGACCGGATCGCCCACCTCCTCGTTCGCAAGGTCTATGGGGAACTAACTGGGGATGGCAGGGAAATCACGCTCCCGGGAGCTTGGGGCATCCCGCGGGCCGTACCTCCCGAACTGCAGAACATTCTGGATGAGGAGGTCCTTGATACGCGGCTGGATGCCCACAAGCTCCATCCGGCCCGGCGGGCCGTCCGGGCCCTTTCCAATCTCGTCGCTCGTGTCCTTGGTCGAATGGATGCCGGCACACCGGCATTCGCGAGGTCTCTCATCCTCGCGGGCTTCGGTCTCGTGAGCTCCGAAGCCGTATGGCAACGAGACCGAAGCGCGATCTCTCCTGCGCTCGAGACGCTGGAGAGTTTGGTCGAGCTCACGGGCTTCCTCGGGCTCCCGGTGACCTTCGTGTTCGATCAGTTCGAGGATCTGCAGATCCACGCTTCTGCCGCTGGCGAGGGTCTGAGGGGCCTCGCGCGAGCTTTCTACCAGAGGCTCAACTCGCTCCTCAATTCCCTTGTCGGGAAAGACAGGCCCGAGCGCGTCCCGCTGTTTGTCCTGGCGGTCGTGCCCGAGGCCGAACCGACGAAGATGGAGCACCACATTCATGAGCGCCTGCCCGTCCTGCCCAGCGGGAGCCACGCCATCTATCTGGACCCGGATCTGACCGCCCTGCGCGACTACGAGAAGGCCGAAGAACTCGCTCTTGTCTACCTGGACTCCTTCTGGGAGCAAGTGAGGGACGGTGTCGCCCGGCCCGGCGAACCGCTGTGGCCCTTCGGGGAGGAAGGACTGCGCGCCTTTCACGCGAGCTGCGCGCAGGAACTGGCTACGCCCAGGGATTGGCTGGCGAGGCTGCGGAAAGCCTGGCACCGGCTGGTCCTGGACCGCGCCAGCGGGTCGTTCCAGGAACGCCGGGAGGCGTGGTCGCGCGAGCTGCGAGTTTCCCCTTCGGGTCGATCCGGGGATCCGCTGCCGGCTCACGTGCCCCCCGTCGATCCGATGGCGCTGCCCCTCGATCACCCCGCTCTACGCCGCGTCATCGAGAGGCGAAGGAAGGCCATGCGGGGCCGGCATGAGAAGGGGGACGACGTCGAGGTCATGAAGTGCCTTGTCCGTCTTCTCGATGCGAGCGAACGGGTGCTCGGCGTCTCTTTCCACGCCGAGTTCATCGACCAGGATGCCGCGCTCCTCTTCGAGGGCCTCCAAAACACCTGGACGCTGGCAAGCGTCTCGACGAAGTCCAATCGCTTCGGGCATTGCGCGAGAGACTGGGAGAGCCTCAAAACTACGTACCAGAATTACCGAAGGCGGAGGGACGCGAAGATCATCGAGCGGCTCCTCTTCCTGAGGACGAAGTCGGAGAGCGTCCCGTATCAAGTCCCCCCGCAGGTCAGCGGCATCCCGGTCGCAACGCACAACCTCCAGAAGACCGACTTTCACCTCATGTTCGGGGTGGCCTACCTTCTGAGAGCATGGACGCCGGACCCCCCCATCGACGCGCCTCGCGATCCCGACCTCTCGCGTTCCGCCGCCGCAGTTCGCGAGCGCATCGAGGATCTCCGCTTCTTGCGGCCGTCGAAGTAGCGGACGAGGCCCGCGATCCATGCTCGTCGCCATCCACACGCCGGACCTGAAGGAGGTCGCGCGCGGCCGGCTGAGCAGCTCCCACATGCACCTCAAGTGGCGCTCGCGCCTCTATCCCCGGAGGAGCTACACACTCCGGCTCTACTCGGAGCCAGAGGACGCCCAGCGGAGGTGGGAGCCCGGCGACCACCGCGACGTGCAGGTTCTCGAACGCTGCGACGATCCGCCTCCCGGTGGGATCGACCCACGCCCGCCAGAAAGGAGCGAACGGCTCATGTTTCGGATCCGCTTCGAGGTGGACAACGACCTCCCGATCCCCCGCATGGTTCGTTGGCAATTCCAGAGCCGGAAGGGCCTCGATGTCACGACCTGGAGGCTCCCTCTCGTCGTTCGACCGACGCTCCGCCGGCAGGTCATGCTCGTCGGCTCGACGATCGCCGTGCTTTGGCTCGCGAGCTTCTACGATGCGCTGACGACGCCGTCCAAGGGGGCCGCGAAGCTCGGACAGATCACATTCGTCGGTGCGATCCTCTTTGCGGCCAGCTTCGCTTTGTGGTTTGTCTTCTCGAGATTCTGGACTCCCAGGGAGTAGTGGCCCAGGCTACTCAGTTCTCGTGCGCGGCCTGGAGGTGTGGAAGTAGCGCAGGACGTGCCCTTTCAGGCCGTAGACGTCGAAGTAGCGATCGAGGCCGAGCTCCTCGAAGACGACCTTCACCTTGGGCGCGAGTTCGTAGATGAGGAGGCGCTTGTTCTGGCCCTCGAGGTACTCCTGGAAACCGACGAGCTGGCCCAGCGCGGCGCTGGAGACGAAAGTGAGCCCGGCGAAGGAGAGGGCGTAGTTCTCGAAGTCGGTCGCCCGCAGGACCGCGAGCCCGGAGAGGAAGCCCTCGAAGTTCTTCTCGTCGAGGTAGGGGCGGCTGTCGAGGACGTCGGTCACGCGGACGAAGAGGATCCCGCGGACCATGACCGCCGACGGGAAGACCTCCTTGAGCTTCATCCGGGCTCACTCTCCGGCCGGCGCGCGGCGGGGCGCGAGCGCGACGCGCACGAAATACTCGGGGGTGAAGCGGCGAACATTGTGCTCCTTCACCTCGTCGAAGAAGTTCCCGGGCGCCCAGGCGATCCCACGGGTCACGCCGCGCGAGTCGTCGTCGTCCATGACGTAGACGTTCATCCGGAAGCGGAAGCCGGGGCCGACGCGGCCGGGCGGATCGGCCCCGGTCGCCTGCCAGGGGATCGACCACTCGTAGGTCCGGCAGAGCCCGTCGTCGCTCCACTGGATCGCCTGCTCGCTCCCCGGGATCTCCTGTTTCTTCTCGTCCGCGGCCGCCTTCGCCGCCCCGCCCGGCCCCGGCGCAGGGTTCGCTCGCGGAGGGCGCGGATTGAAAAGCCACATCATCTGATCGTGAAGGCCGTAGGCGAAGCCACCGTCGGAGGTCCAGTCGAACGAGACGAGGAGGTTGTCCCCCACCCATCGCCCGTCCTCGCTGTCGAAGGGGATGCCGGAATCGTCCCGGACCTCCAGGGCGAGGTAGAGATTCTCGTCGTCATAGCCAAGGAAGAGGCGGCCCGAGAGATCGCCGGGGCCATCCCAGTCGTCGTGGCGCCTCGTGGGGCGGCTGACGAGCTCCAAGTGCCGGAACGAGTCGAGCGGCACGCACGCGAGTTCGCCCCCCCAGGCCTCGTCGAGCCGCCCGTCGATCGCGGGCGGGACCGCGCAATAGGAGATCTCGTGCTCGCCGGGCGAGCGCTGCGCCGCGAGCTCGGCGAGTCCGCCGATGCGGTCGGCGGCGGCGGCGAAGGCGACCCCGGCCGGGGTCGGCTCGGTCGCAAGCGCCGCGTCAAGGGCAGAAAGCGCCTTCTCGTGCATCCCCCGCCTCTCGTACGCCAGCGCGCGCTGGCGGAGGTCTCCGGTGCGGAAGCTCGCGGCGAGCGAGTGCTCCGGGCGCGAGCGACCCTCGGGCTCGAAGCCGAAAAGGCCCCGGTCGGTCGAGACGACGAGCGTCGTCAAGGTGGCCGTGATGTCGTAGACCTCCTTCACCCCGTGGCGCAGCGCGAGGTAGTGGGCGCGCCCGCCTCGGCGTTCGACGAAGACGAGCGACGGGTCGGTCCCCTCGTGGGCTATCAGGAACTCCCGCCACGGAAGGAGGACGTCGAAGCGCGTCTCGTCCCCCGGCGGCCAGGGGAGCGTCCTCTCGATCGCGGTCCCGTGGTCGAAGCCGTGCAGGCGATAGGAGCGCGTCGTCCCGGCCGCGACCCAGACGAGCCGGTCCGCGAGAACGGGGCCCAGCCGGATCGGGTTCCCCTCCCGGCCCCATTCCCGGACGTCCTTTCCGTCGCGTGCCGAGATGACCAGAAGACGCGCCCCCGCGTTCCGGTTCCCCGCGAGCAGGAGCTCTTCCCCACCGGGGAGAAGGACAGGCGGCGACGCGAGCCAGGCATGGTCCGGGCGGCTCCACCTGCGCGTGAGATCCGCCGTCCCGAACGAGGCGAGCTCGACCGATCCACCCTCCTCCTCGACAAGGGCGACGAGAGCTCCGGGTACCTCCAGGGGTCGGCTCCGGAGCTTCGCTCGCGCCGTGGCCGTGACGGAACCCGTCACGAGGTCGATCGCGAGGAGCCGGGGCGGGAGGGTCGCGCACGCGTAGGCGGCGGGTCCAGACGAGGACAGAAGTGGGAACTGGAGGAGTCCGCCGGAAGGCGGGGTCCGCCAGGAGAGCGTCCCTGCGCGAGCGTCGAGGAGGTGGGCCGACCCGTCGGTGCCCGAGAGGAGGCATTGGTCGCCCCGGACGTCGAACTGATGGAGGAGGTTGGGTGCCGACTCCTCGAAGATAGGGGGTCCCATCTCGGACGGGTCCGCCACAAGCGTCCCTCCGGCCACGTCGTAGGACCAGGCGATCCGGCCCGTCTCGGGCTCCAGTCCGTAGGCCCGGGACCGACCCATGAGGAGGAGCCGCCCTCCCGCCCAGGCCGTTCCCTGCCAGGTCCCGACCGGCCGGCGCCAGAGAAGCTCGCCCGCCCTCGCGTTTCGGGCCTCCAAGAAACTCACCCCGCCTTCCGTCGCCGCCACAAGGACGAGGTCGCCGGCCACGGCCGGGACCGAGCCCGCAGGATGGACGAAACGCCCGCGCTCGAGGCTCCCGGTGATGCTCGATTTCCAGACGAGGTTGGGGACCCCCTCGGGCACGAGCACGGGGTCCACAGCCACGAGCGCGCCCGGCGGAGGATTGCCGGCGGCGCCGCCCTCCCACCGGGCGGCGAGCTCGAGGAGGCCGCGAGCCGCCGACGGGTGGCCCCCCTCCTCGAAGGCCCGCACCAGCGCCCGTACGAACTCCGGGTCGCACGGGCGCGCCGCGCCCGCGTCGAGGAGCGACGCGATCCGCGAGGCCACCTCGACCCGATCCGCATCCTCCGCGAGACCGAGCGCGAGCTCGAGGGCTTCGCCCGCCCGCGGGTGGAAGGGGTAGCGCTCGACCAGGGCGAGCGCGGCGGAAGCCGTCCGGGCCTGGGCGGCCTCGCGGTAGAGGCGCTCGAGATCTACCTCGCACCCCGAGAGAACGTCCGCTCCGTGGTGCGCGAGCAGGTCCTCGATCGCGGCCCGCGCGACCGTTCCCGCCTGCGTGGGACCGCCGTCCTCGGGGAGCTCCGATCTCGTTTCGGGGAAGAGGTCGAGGATCGAGAGATGGAGCTTGACCGCGCGGTCGGGACGCCCTCGGCTTTCGTGGAGACTCGCGGCGAGTGAAAGGAGTCGTACCTTCTCCTCGTCCCCGGAAGCCCGCTCGAGCGCTCGGGAGAGGACCTCGTCCAGATCCGCCCCGACCCTGCCCTCCTCCAGGTCGACCCGCGGGTCGTCCGGCGCCGCGGGGTCCGACGCCGCGCGAGGCGGATGGAAGGCGACGCTTCGCGGCCCGGCAAGGAAGATCCCTCCCGCGGGCGCCCCGACAATGCTCCCCGTGGAGCCGCGCAGGGTGGATACGACCTCGCCGCTCCCTGGATCGAGCGCGAGTGTCCGGTCGCGACAGGGAATCCAGAGGCGCCCCTCGGAGAGGGCTGGCTCCGCCCCGCTATCGGTATCCGGGATTCTCCGGCGCCAGGCGATCTTTCCCGTCGCCATGTCCACGCCGGCCGCCTCGCCATCGCCCGTGACGAGAACGATGCGTTGGTATCGCGCGACCAGCCGCCGCCATGGACCGCGCGGGATCCTCCATGCGATCTTCCCGGTGCGCTCGTCGTGCGCGATCAGATGATCGCCCTCCGGCGGAGCCGCCACGACCAGCCCGCGCGCGGCCACCACCGATCCCGCGGCCCAGCCGCTCCTGTCCCGGAGACGGGCGAGCACCCCCTCCGGTTCGGGGGTGGGATAGGGAGCGACCCAGAGGATCCGCCCGGAAGATGCCTCCACGGCAGCGGTCGCCCCTCTGCCCCCGGAGACGAAATCCCGTCCGTCCTGGTAGGCGGGCGCCGAGGCCGGGTTCGGGTAGGCGAGGTAGGCGGCGCGAGAGCCCTGATAAAGGAAGCGAGAGTAGAGGACCCGCCCGCTTCCGGGAGCCACCGCGGCGAGGTGGACGCCCGCATTCTGCCCGCCTGCCGCAAGCGCCACGTAGATCCGCTCGCCGTCCCATGCGGGGGACGAGACCCAGGTCACGTCCGGGACCGGTGACTCTTCCGGCCGGTCGAACCGGATGCGCCAGCGCATCTTCCCCGTCCGGCCATCGAAGCCGGCGAGGAGGAGGTCCCTCACGCCCACGGCCTCGTCCTTCGCCCAGAGCGCGCCGAGAGGAACGTCCCAGAGCTGGACGGACGGCGGGGCGCGGAGGATCTCCGGGAAGCGCCAGCGCGGGCCGCCGGAGCGCGCGTCCAGCGCGAAGACTGCCGTCGGCGTCGCCACGACCACGCCTCCCGGGCCCGCCGCGACCCGGACCGGGTGCGGCGCGGGCAAGCCCCGGGCGCGGCAGATCTCCTCGGCTCGCTCGCTTAGGGCGGGCTCAGGGATCCGGAAGGTCCAGGCCTCGCCGCCCGGGAGGGGGCCCGACCCGGAAGACGCCGCGGTCTCGATGTCCTCGGCGCGCCGGAGCTCCCCTTCGAGGTACTCCACGAGCGGCACGTGGCGGCCGCCCACGAGGGTCTCGCTCGCGCCCGTCAGGCGGAGCGCCCGGGCGAGGGCCCACTCGACCACCCCCGGGCGCCCGGCGCGCGCGCCCGCGAAGCCGACCCGCGCGAGGAGCGATTCGGTTCCCCATCGCGGGTCGCACACCAGGTCGGCCAGGTCCCGGTAGCGTTCGAGCGCGAGATCGAGATCCCCCCGCTCCAGCGCGAGGTCCGCGGCGAGAAGCATCGCGGCATCGCTCCCCGTGGAGAGCGGATGCTCCAGGGCGGGGAGAAGCAGCGATTCGTCCCGCCGGCGGCGCGCCTCCTCGAGATCGACCCGGGCGAGGTGGTCGTAGCGCGCCCGGTACGCGGCGAGCCCCGCCTCCGGCCAGCGGGCCATCGCGTCGCGAAGAACCTGGGGAGCCGGGAAGTAGGTCCCCTCGTCCGTCGCGGCGAGCGGAGGCACCTCCCCGGAGAGAACGAGGAGCGATCCCACCTCCTCGCAGCGCGCCAGAGCCTCCTCCCAATCGCCGCGGGCCTCTGCCCGCCGGAATGCGAGGAGGGCCTCCTCCACCCGGGCGTCCCGCGGAACGTAGACCCCGCTCGCGGCCCCCTCGGGCGTTTGCCCGCGAGCGGGAAGCGCGAGGAACAGGAGGAGGAACCCGGCAGAGAGCGCGAGCGCCGCCCGGCGGGGGAACGTGCGCACATGAAGAGGATAGCACAACGGCGCTGGAGCGCATGCGAAGCTTGCCCCGAGCGGAGCGAGGAGACCCCGGACATGGCGTGGCCCCTGGTCCAGTCTTCGCGAGCCGTTGCACTTGAACCAGCGGCCCCGGTTCCCACCCGCATGCCGTTCCGCTTGAAGGCCGCGGCCCGGGCGCGTATCCTGACATGGATGAGAAAAACGAACGATCTCCGCGAACTTGCCGGGCGGCACCCTTTCGTCCCCTTCGAGATCAGCCTCAAGAACGGGCAGAGCTTCGCGATCTCCCACCCCGAGAATATCTTCATACGCGACTGGGTTGCCGCGGTCGCGTGGGTGGACGACGAGGGGGACGAGCGGATCACGATCATCTACCCCGCGGAGATCGTCTCGATCGACGTGCTGAAGAAGAACGGACGCCGCCGCCGCAAGACTCGGAAGTGATGGGGCGGTCCCGCCTCGCGCACCCGGATCGCGGGGGGTGCGCTGCTCTTCCTTGGGCTCACCCCTTGACTTGCAGATCCGCGACCGTAGACTCTCCCTCTAGCGATGGAAACGAGCGAGATCCGTTCTGGCCTGGAGGACCTGCGCCGCGGCGTGGCGTTGCTCCAGGATTCTCTTTGACCTCGACAAGAGACGGAAGGATTACGCCGACCTCGAGCGCCGCATGGCGGAAGCCGGATTCTGGAGCCGGCCCGAGCCCGAGCGGAAGTCCGTCATCGAGGACCTGAAGCGGCTGAAGTCGCTGGTCGTGCCGCTAGAAGCGATCGCGAAGGACGTCGAGGAGCAGGGCATCCTCTTCGAGCTCGGGCTGGAGGAGAACGACGCGGCCACCCTGGACGAGGTCGCACGGGAAGTGACCAAGCTCCGGGCCCGCTTCGCGTCCTACGAGCTCAAGGCGATGCTCTCCGGGGAGGATGATGCCTGCGACGCATTCCTCTCGATCAATGCCGGCGCCGGCGGGACCGACTCGTGCGACTGGGCGCAGATGCTGCTGCGCATGTACACGCGCTACCTGACGGACGCGGGGTACGAGGTGAAGATCGTGGACCACCTGCCCCACGAGGAGGCGGGACTGAAGAGCGTGGTCGTGGAGGTGCGCGGCGAGTACGCCTACGGGCTCCTGAAGGGCGAGGCCGGCGTTCACAGGCTCGTGCGGATCTCTCCGTTCGACGCCGCCAACCGCCGCCAGACCTCGTTCGCGGCCGTGGACCCGACCCCGGCCGTGGCCGAGGATCCGGCGATCGTTCTCAACGAAGGGGAGCTCCACTACGACTACTACCGCTCCTCGGGCGCCGGCGGGCAGCACGTGAACGTCACCGACAGCGCCGTACGGATCACGCACCTCCCCACCGGAACCGTGGTCACCTGCCAGAACGAGAGGAGCCAGCACAAGAACAAGGCGATGGCCCGGAAGCTCCTGCTCGCCAAGCTCAAGGCTCTGGAAGTGGAGAGGCACGAGAAGAACCAGGAGGCGCTGCGGGACCAGAAGGGCGAAATTGCCTGGGCGAACCAGATCCGCAACTACGTGCTCGACCCCTACCAGCTCGTGAAGGACCGCCGCACCGGCGTGGAGACCGGGAACGTCCAGAAGGTCCTCGACGGCGGCCTCGATCCCTTCATCCAGGCCTACCTGCGCCACACGGCCACGATGACGCTCAAGCTCGACGGTCCCCAATCTTGACCCCCGGGCCGGAGCGGCATAGAATCCTCCAAGCGGCCTCGCGCACATAGCCCATTCACAATCCTGGAGATCCGGCGATGGCCCGTCCGCTCCTTCTCGTGACCGGTGTCCTCTTCCTCCTCGCCACCGCGGGCTGCATCGACTATGCGGAGGTACTGGAGATCCGACCCGACGGTTCCGGGACCCTCACGATCGTCCAGACGGTCGACCGGCTCTCCTACGAACAGGTGATCGCGCTCCTCCAGTCGATGCGCTCCGGCGACTCGCAGGCGGAGCTTCCCGCCTTCGATGAGGCCACGATCCGGTCGAAGCTCGAGGGCCGAGAGGGACTCGTCCTTCGTTCGGTCGCCGTCGAGGACTTCGAGGAAGGCGGCGTGAAGAAGCGAAAGCTCACAACGATCCTCGACTTCACGAGCCCAGAGAAGCTCGTGGTCGGAGACCTCGCGCTCGCGATCCAGCCGTTCGAGCTAGAGCGGCGGGAGGAGGATGGCCGGACGGTCTACTCCTTCGCACGAAAGGTCGGGATGGACCCCGCACAGCTCCAGGCGCTCCTCGCGAAGAAGAAGAAGGACGGAGAGGACGAGAAGCCCGCCGTCGACGAGGCGCAGATCGCCGGATTCCGCTCCCTCTTCGAGCCGCTGCTTGCCGGGAAGAAGGCGACGTTCACGCTACGGATGCCGGGGACGATCACCTCCACGAACATCGAGGAGGGCAAGGGGACGACGAGCGGCGGCGAGGCCACGTGGGACTTCCCGATCTCCGAGCTCGCGGCCGGCTCGCGCGAGCTCACGGCCGAGTCGAACGAGGTCGCGACCGGAGGAGAGTAGCGGGCGCGCGATGCACTCCTCGAATCTTAGGGTTCTGGTCCGGGGGGCCGGAGAGACGGCCACGGGGGTGGCGATCCGCCTCTTCCGGTGCGGGATGCCCGTGCTCCTCACAGAGCTCCCCCAGCCCCTCGCGGTCCGCCGGACGGTCTCCTTTTCCGAGGCGATCTACACCGAGCAGGCCTGGGTCGAGGGCCTGGAGGCCCGGCGCGCGGAGGGCTTCCGCCACGCTCTGACCGTGCAGGAATCGGGCGCGATCCCTGTCGTGGTGGATCCCGAGGCGAGGCTCCTCGCCCTCTACCGGCCGGCGGTCGTGGTCGTGGCGACCCGTACCGACGGTCCCGCACCGACCCGCGTCTCCGACGCCCTCCTCGTCGTCGGGCTGGGGTCGGGGTTCGAGGTGGGCGTCCACGGGCACTACGTCGTCGAGACGTTCCCCGGTCACTCGCTCGGGCGGCTCTACGACCGGGGGCGGCTCGACGACACGGCCCGGATCGTCGGCGACCGGGTGATCCGCGCCCCCATCGACGGGCCGTTTCGCCCGAAGGTCTCGATCGGCGACCGGGTCGACTCGGGCGCCCTCGTCGCCGAGGTGAACGGCCAGCTCCTCCATTCCGGGACGAGCGGGCTCGTCCGCGGGATCCTCCGCCCGGGGGTGCGGGTCGGGGCGGGCACCCGCGTCGCCGACGTCGATCCCTCCGTCGATCCCCGGTCGCTCCACACCGTGAGCGAACGGGCGCTCGCCGCGGGCGGGGCGGTCCTGGAGGCGATCCTCAGGCACTTCGGCCCGCCGCCGGTCGGAGGGTAGCCTTGGCGCGCGACGTCTACGCCGAGATCCTCCGGCTCCGGCAGGAAGGGAGGAGCGCGGCCCTGGCGACCATCGTCTCGGTCCATGGGTCGTCTCCCGCCTGCGTCGGCACCAAGATGCTCGTCACCGAAAACGAGCTCGTCGCCGGCACGGTCGGCGGTGGGTGTCTGGAGGCCGACGTCTTCGCCGAGGCGCGCGAGGCCATGCGGACGGAGCGCTCGCGGGTCGTCTCCTTCACGCTCACCGAGGAGCACGGCGGCGAGAGCGGCCTCACCTGCGGCGGCACGGTCGAGATCTTCATCGAGCCCCTCGTCTTCCCCGCCCTCTATCTTTTCGGCGGCGGGCACGTCGGGCGCGCGATCTGCGAGATGGCCGCTCTCGCCGGCTTCACCGTCTGGGTGATCGACGACCGGGAGGCCTTCGCCTCGCCGGAGCGTCACCCGGCCGCCTCCCGGACGATCTCCGGACCCTTCGAGGAGGTCTGCCGCTCGCTCGCCGTGGGGGAGAATTCCTACATCGCGCTCGTCACGCGGGGCCACCGGTACGACGAGGATCTTCTCGCCTGGGCGGTGGAAACCCGAGCGCGCTACGTCGGGATGATCGGGAGCCGCCGAAAGGTCCTGCGGACGTACGAGAGCCTCGCCGCCCGAGGGCTAGACCCCGCGGCCTTCGACCGGGTGCGCGCACCGATCGGACTCGACATCGGGGCGGTAACCGCGGCCGAGATCGCCGTCTCGGTCGTCGCGGAGCTCGTCGGCGAGCGGCGTTCGGGAACGAGGAAGAAGAGGAAGGGGGAGCGCCGGCCGCGGCTCTTGCCCGTCCTCGGGGAGAAGCGGGCGTGAG
>JACQVV010000231.1 GCA_016209595.1 Planctomycetota bacterium | reverse complement strand
CGGTCACGGTCACGGTCACGGTCACGAACACGGTCACGGTCACGGTCACGAACACGGTCACGGTCACGAACACGAAACACGGTCACGCGCCGCCGCTCCTATCGTCTCCGCGATCGCCGCCTCGAACGGCGGCCGGAGCACGCCGAGCTCGGTCACGAACGCGGTCACGTTCGCCGCGGGCGTGACGTCGAAGGCGGGGTTATAGACTTTGACCCCCTCGGGCGCGACTCGGATCCCGAAGGGCACGGCGACCTCGTCCGCGGGGCGCTCCTCGATCCGGATCGCGTCGCCCGAGGGCGTCCCGAGATCGAAGGTCGAGGACGGGGCGGCGACGTAGAAGGGAATCCCGTGCGCCCTCGCCAGGACCGAGAGACCGTAGGTCCCGATCTTGTTCGCGAAGTCGCCGTTCGCGGCGATCCGGTCGGCGCCCACGACGACGAGCTGGACCTTTCCCTCCTCCATGACCTTGCCGGCCATGGAGTCGCAGATCAGGGTGCAGTCCACGCCGCCCTTCATGAGTTCCCAGGACGTGAGCCGCGCCCCCTGGAGGAGGGGGCGCGTTTCGTCCACGAAGACATGGAAGCGCCTCCCCCGTGAACGCGCCTCGAAGAGGACGGCCAGCGCGGTGCCGTACTCCGCGGTCGCGAGTCCCCCGGCGTTGCAGTGCGTGAGGACGCCCGCTCCCTCGGGGACGAGCGGAGCACCGTGGCGGCCGATGGCGTGGCAGGCCTCGCGGTCCTCCTCGTGGATCCGGCGCGCCTCGGCGAGGAGCCTGTCGAGGGTCTCGCCCGTGGTCATGCCCGCCACCCCGGCCGCGGCGCGCTTCATCCGTTCGAGCGCCCAGAAGAGGTTCACCGCCGTCGGACGGCTCGTCGCGAGGTAGTCCGTCACCTCGGCGAGACGCCGATCGAAGGCCGCCCGGCCCAGGGAAGTCGCGCTACGGAGCCCCAGCACGACGCCGTAGGCCGCGGCGATCCCGATCGCCGGCGCGCCGCGCACGGCGAGCCGGCGGATCGCGTCCCACATCGCGCGCTCGTCGCGGACCTCCAGAACGCGCTCCTCGCGGGGTAGCAGAGTCTGGTCGAGGAGCCGGACGTGCCCGTCCGTCCCCCCGACCCACTCGATCGTGGGCGAACGCACGTTACTCGTGGCGGAGCGCCTGGACCGGATCGACCCGGACGGCCCGCCACGACGGATAGAGGGAAGCGACCCAGGAGAGGCCGGTCGCGAAACCGACCGTCCCGAAGAAGAACCAGAGTGGAAAGTAGAAGAGTCCTGCCGATTCCTCGCCCGCGCCCCCCAGCTTGTCACGGATGAGCACCGCGTCGATGCCGCTGCCCAGCGCCCAGCAGGCGCCGTAGCCGATCAGCCCCCCGAGGAGCCCGATCAGCGCCCCCTCGAACATGACGAGCGTCCACATCTCGCCGTTCGAGGCGCCGATCGCCCGCATGATGCCGATCTCGCGCGTGCGCTCCAGAATCGACATGACGAGCGTGTTCACGATCCCCACCGACGCGACGACGAGCGAGATCCCGCCGATGACACCCAGGATGATGTTGAAGACGATGAACGATCTCTTCTGAGCCTCCAGCACGTCAGGGAAGTAGAGGAAGTCGACCTTGAGAGCCGCCAGCCCCGGCTTGACCTCCTTCTCCGCCACGGAGGGGTTCGAGACGCGGACGAGGATCCGGCTGTAGCGTCGGTTCGGGCCCTGGTCATCGTCGAACGACAGCGAGTCGCGCATGCCCAGGACGCGCTCGTTGTCCCACAGCTTTGTGGCGAGCCCGGCCGGCACGACCGCGAGTCGTGCCTGGACCGCCCAGAGGCCGATCCGCTTCATCTCGTGACCCGTCTCGGCGAGGACCCCTACGACCTTGAGTTCGATCGTCCCCGACTCGGTCCACCCCGCCTCCCCTTCCTTCTTGAGACGGGGATCCCGGCTGAAGGACAGGACGATGGTCTTGCCCACGAGGGACACCAGACCGGAGTCCTTGAGGAGGGATTGGTGCGCGTACTGGCTGAGGATGATCTCGCGGGCTTCGGTGGAGCTGAACAGACCTCCCCCCTGCAGGAGCTTGCGGACCGGTCGATCGTCGCCGTAGGGAGGCATCCCAACGACCATCATCCTCTCTTCACGGCCCGCAAACCCCACGCTGCCGCCGAATGCCACATCCGGATAGGCGTCGGCTACTCCGGGGATAAGGCGAATCCGCTCGAGCATATCCTTGTCGAGCGGCGCGGGCGGCTCCCGTCGTCCGCTCTCCTCGAATTCGAGGGCCGACTCGTCCGGGGAGAAGACCACGACCATCGACATGAGATCGTCGTACTGCCACATCCTCTCGGCCCATTTGCCCAGCCCCAGCCCGAACGACACGAGCAGCGTGAGCGCCCCGACCCCGATCACGACGCCCAGCACGGTCAGGAAGGTGCGGAGCTTCCTCTGCCAGAGGTAGCGAAACGCGAGTCCGAGGATCGACTTGAAGTTCATGCCGCACCTCCCGCGCCCGCGGCGGGCTCGTCGGCGAGGATGAGATCCTTCACGATCTCGCCGTCGGCGAGGCGGATCCAGCGCTGCGTGTACTGGCGGGCGATGTCCTCGTCGTGGGTAATGATGAGGACCGTGAGCCCCTGTTCCCTGTTCTTCGCGCGGATGAGTTCCATGAGCTCCTGGCTCGTATTCGTGTCGAGGTTCCCGGTCGGCTCGTCGGCGAGGAGGATCTTCGGCTGGTTGGCCATCGCCCGGGCCATGGCGACCCGCTGCTGCTCGCCGCCCGAGAGCTCGCTCGGGCGGTGGCTGGAGCGCGGGCCGAGTCCGACGCCATCCAGGACGTGTCGCGCCCGGTCCCTCGCCTGGACTTTCGAGAACCCCTTGTACTGGAGGGCGAGCGCGACGTTGTCCAGGGCGCTCATCCACTGGACCAGGTTGAACGACTGGAAGACCATGCCGACCGTCTCGCGCCGGTGATCCGCGAGCTGGCGCTGGTTCATGAGAGCGAGGTCTTTCCCCTCGCAGACGATCGAGCCGGAGCTCGGCGTGTCGAGGCCGGCGATCAGGTTGAGGAGCGTGCTCTTCCCGGAGCCCGACTTGCCGAGGATCGCTATCATCTCGCCGGCCTGGACCGAGAACGAAACCCCGTGCAGGGCGCCGACCTGGACGGTCTTCCCCATCCGGTAGCTTCGGGTGAGATCCTTGATCGAGAGAATCGGGGGCATCTTGGGGCTACCCTCCGCGGGAGTTGAAGTCGGCCTGGATGCGGCGGTTCTTCTCCAGGACGTCGTCCGTCATCTTCCGTCTGTGCTCGAAGAGGCGGTGGTGGATACCCTCGTCCGAGAGGGCGAGGATCTGTACGGCGAGGATCGCCGCGTTGACGGCGCCCGCCTTCCCGAGCGCCATGGTGGCGACCGGGACGCCGCTCGGCATCTGGAGTGTCGAGTAGAGCGCGTCCACGCCCTGGAGCGTCCCAGACTCGATGGGGACCGCGATCACGGGACGCACCGTTAGCGAGGCCAGGACCCCGGCCAAGTGCGCCGCGCGGCCGGCGAAACCGATCACGACCTTGACCGCCGATTCGTCGAGCGATTCGGCGAAGCGATGGAACTCCTTCGGCGTCCGGTGGGCCGAGAGGACCTGAACCGAGTACCGGACGCCGAGAGAGTCGAGCGTCTCCAGGCAGCTCCGGACGACCGGAAGGTCCGAATCCGATCCCATCACCACGGCGACGGGGGCGCTCATCGGCGGCGCTTCTCCGTCAGGCGGCGCCTTTCCGTCATCCGGTCACGGCGGACCGTGCGGCTCCCGGCGATGAGCTCCAGGAGCTTCATGTACTTCTCCGACGTCCTTTCGAGGATCTCCGCGGGCAGCGGCGGAGGCGGCGGTTCCTTGTTCCACCCGACGTGCTCGAGGTAGTCGCGCACGAACTGCTTGTCGTAGCTCACGAGCTCGTGCGCCAGGTACTGCGAGCGGTCCCAGAAGCGCGAGGAGTCGGGAGTGAGGAGCTCGTCCACGATCACGGGCTTCCCCTTCAAGAGGCCCCACTCGAGCTTGGTATCGGCGAGCACGACCCCCTTCTCCCACGCGTACTTCGCCGCGTGCTCGTAGATCTCCAGCGATCGGTCGAAGATCTCCTGGGCCACGCTCGCCGCAAGGCTCCGGGTGGCCTCGGCGAGCGTGAGAGGCCGGTCGTGCCCGACCGTGGCCTTCGTGGTGGGGGTGAGGATCGCGTGCGGCAGCCTCGACCCGTCGATCAGGCCGGCGGGCAGCTTATGCTCCCCGAGTTTCCCGGTGTCTCGATACTCCTTCCAGGCCGAGCCGGTCAGGTATCCGCGTACGACCCACTCGACCGGGATCACCTGGCACTTGTGGACGATCATGGAACGCCCATCGAGCTCCGCCGCGTGGCGGGAGACAGGGCCGGGCGCGGTGCAAAGGTCGGTCGAGACGAGGTGGTTCGGGATCTGGCCGAAGAAGTGGAACCAGAAGCGCGAGATCGCGGTCAGCACCAGGCCTTTCGCTGGGACGCCCTCGCCCAGCACGACGTCGAAGCAAGAGATCCGGTCGGTCGCGACGATGAGGAGCGTCTCTCCCAGATCGTAGACGTCTCGGACCTTGCCTCGCTTGAAGAGTGCGAGGCCGGGGATCTCTGTCTTGAGCACCACGGGTTCTGGCATGACGCGCTCCGCGACTTTGGATGCGGATTCTACCGCGTCACTGCCCCTTGAAGTAGTCGAACCCGCGCTGAACCTTGGGTTTCTCCGCCCCGACCTTGCGCTCCGGGTCCTGCGCCCAGTCGACCATCGCAAGGCGCTCCGAGCTCTCCGAGGTCCCGACCGTCTGGATCCCCTTCAGGATGAGCGTGAGTTCCTCCGGGTTCGAGCTGTTCGAGAGAGCCTCCTCGGTCGTGATCTGGTCGGCCTGGACGAGCTTGGCGAGGGCCTGGTTGAATGTCTGCATCTTGTAGTGCGCCGCCGACCGGAACATCGCCTTCTCGAGGTCGGCCGTTTTTCCTTCCTCGAGGAGCTGCCGGACGTGCGGCGAGTTCACCATGATCTCGATCGCCGCCACTCGCCCCTGGCCGTCAACCTTCCTCACCAGACGCTGGCTGAAGACGGCGAGCAACACCATCGCGAGCATGCCCCGCACCTGCCCGGCCTGCTCCGGCGGGAACATGTCGAGAATACGGTCGAGCGACTGCTTGCAGTCGTTCGTGTGGAGAGTGCTCAAGACCAGGTGCCCCGTCTCCGCCGCCTGCATGGCGATCTCCACCGTCTCCACGTCGCGCATCTCGCCCACCAGGATCACGTCCGGGTTCTGGCGCAGGGCGCGGCGCAGCGCCTCCTTGAAGCTCTGCGTGTCCTCTCCTACCTCGCGCTGGTTGATCGCGGAGAGGTTGTCGTCGTAGACGAACTCGATCGGGTCCTCGATCGTGATGACGTGGGCGCGGCGAGTCTTGTTGATCCGGTCGATCATCGCCGCGAGCGTGGTGGACTTTCCGCTCCCCGTCGGTCCCGTGACGAGGACCATGCCCTGACGCCGGGAGACCAGGTCGGCGAAGATGTCGGGGAGGCCGTAGTCCTCGAGCGTGGGCACCTGGAAGGGGATGAGACGGGCGACGATCCCCATCCGCCCCAGGCGCCGGAACACGTTGACCCGATAGCGGCCCGCGCCCTCGACCGAGTAGGCGAAGTCGGCCTCCCCCGTCTCGTAGTACTTCTGTCGCATCCAATCCCGCGCCAGACGGTTGAACGCCGCCTCCATGTCCTCGTCGGTCACGGCGGCCGACTCCGTGGGCAGGAGCTCGCCGTGGACCCGGTAGAGGGGCGGCCGGCCGACCTTCAGGTGGAGGTCGGAAGCGGCACGGGGAACCATGTCGGCGAGCAGAGCGTCGATGTCCACGTTTCTTTCTCCGAGGCGTGTGCGATTCGCGACTCTCGCCGGATTCTATAATGGACCGCGATCGAAGGGAAAAGCGAGATCCAGGATGCCCCGCGAGGATCCAACATTGCCTCTGCCCGGGCAAGCGCGTTCCGGTGCGCCCGATCCCGAACGGGACCCGTCCGCCGAGCTCACGGTCCGCGACTCGTCGATCGCCTGCGCGAGCTAGCCTCGGAGAAGACCGGGCTCGCGCTATCCGGGTTCGACGTGGCGAGCGCCGGAACAGAACCGGCCCGCGGGCGCTGACTTCCCAGCCGTCGACCCCGCCCGGTGCCCGTGGCAAATCGCGACCGCGATCGCGTCGGAGGCGTCGGCGGGGCGAGGCGGCTCGGCGAGGCCGAGGATCCGCTGGACCATCCTCTGGATCTGCTCCTTGTCGGCGCGGCCGAGACCCGCCACGGCCTTCTTGACCAGGGCGGTCGGATACTCGGCCACGGTCACGCCGACCTCTGCCGCCGCGAGGAGAGCGATCCCACGACCCTCCCCCAGTCGGATCGCCGACTGGAAGTTCTTCCCGTGGAAGACCTCCTCGATCGCGACCACGTCGGGCCGGAGCCGGCCGAAGATCTCCAGGAGACCCCGGTGGAGCTCCAGGAGGCGAGGAGCGAAACCGGCCGCCCGGTCGGTCCGGATCACGCCATGCCCGTCGAGACGTAGTCTGCCGCCCTCCAGGATCACGAGCCCGTAGCCGAGGACGCGGGTGCCAGGGTCGATTCCGAGGATGCGGAGCACATGGAAGATACCCCGCGATACCCGGGAGTCAAACCTACGTAGCCGCCACGAGAAGCGAAACCCGCGCCCCTTCCTGCAAGGCGAGCCCGCGCTCGCACACGGTGAGCGGCAGCAAGATCGGCCCGGCGTGGTGGCCGCCCGGAACGAGGACCGTCGGGTGGCTCGCGCCGGCCTCGAGAAGCGCTGGATGAGGCTGGAGGAAGCCCACGGCCCCGGCGGGGAGGGAAGGAACCTCGGCAAGTTCCAGGAGGTAGACCCCTTCTTCCAGAAGCCACCAGCCCCGCCTGTCCTCGGGGTCCCTCCTCTCGACGGCGAGCGCGTTCCTCGCCGCGGGTTCGGATTCCTCGCAGCCCATGCGGGCAGCCGACTCGAGGCGCGAAACGGTTCGCGCGGTGAGCGCGACGCCTCGCTCCTCGATCGCGCCCTCCGCGACCGGCGCGCCCTCGAGCCTCTTCGCGACCTCCGGACCGGCGAGGACCTTCACTCCGAGCTCGTGTTACCAGAGGCAACGGCTTTCTCGAGGCTATCGACCACGTCCGTCCACTCACGGACCATCGGGGAGAGTTCGTACTCGAGGCAGTCGCCCAGCGTGACCAGGTCCTGGTTCCGGATCGCGTCGCGGACCTCCTCCAGGAGCTTCCGGAGTTGTTCCTCGCGCACGGCGAGAACCTCGTCGACGCCCAGGATCGAGAGGTTCGAGAGCGACAGGAGCCGGCGGAGGTTCTCCACCGCCCCCAGGACGAGTCCCCATGCCTCCAGGACTTCGTCGAGCCGCGCGAAGGCTTCGGTCACGTCGCCACCCTGGATCTTCGCGGTGATGTCGGTGAGCCGTTCCGAGACCCGGGGAAGGTGCTCCCGGATCGAGGCCAGGACATCCCGGAAGAGAACCTCGAGCTCCACGGCCTCGACCTCCAGCGCGCCGTAGGAGTCCGTCGAATCCGAGCGCAGCGCGTCCTGCTGGGCATTCTCGAAAGGCTCGCCGTCGAGGCGCATTTCGAGGATGGCGATCCGGTTCGCCCGGAAGAGGTCCCGGACCTCGTCGAGGACGTCGCCCATGCACGATCCAGGGTCGACGGAGACCAGATCCTCCCGGCCGTTGATGACGATTCGCATGCCCTGCGCCTCGACGTTCATCAGGAGTTCTCTATTATAGGAAGGAGAGGGGACCGCTAGCACGACCCTTGCTTCGCCAGGGGAGTGCCGGCGGTGGGAAAGGGGAGGGGGAGTTCCCCTCCCCCTGACAAGGACCCGGGGTCGTCCGGAACCTCCGCTTATTTATCGGCCTTCCGAGGTGCGAGCTTGAGCTCCGCGCCTTCCCAGTCGATAGTGAAGGGGAGGGGTCCGCTGGCACCTGTCGGGCGACGGGTGACAAGGGACGGGGGACGGAACCCCCGAACCCCGTCGCCCGGAAGAGGGGGCAGTTCCCCTCCCCCTGAGAAGATGGGAGGCACGCCGATGCGAATTCCCCGCCACGTTTTCGCCCTCGTCCTCTTCCTCGGTTCCTGCGCTCACGAGCCCGCTCCCGGCGGCGACGGCCTCGACGCCGGGCTCCCGCCCGTGGGGCGCGACCCGGGCTATGCGGCCCTGCGACCGGAGCCCTATGCCGACCTGCGGCAGCACACCCAGTACGCCGCGGGGGCGGCCGAGGACCCGGAGCTCGCGCCGGACGGGGGGACTCTTTTCTTCGCTTCGACCCACGACACGCCGGACTACAACCTCTATTCCAAGGAACTCGACTCCCCCCTCGTGGTCCGGTGGACCGCCGGCCCCGCCAACGAACGCCAGCCGCGCGTCTCGCCCGACGGGAAATGGCTCGCCTTCATCTCCGATGAGCCGGGGTTCTGGGATCTCTACCTCGTCTCCCTGGAGAACCCGCAGGCCGAGCCTCGCCGCCTGGATGTTCGCCCGGGGGACAAATTCGGCCCCTCATGGGACCCGAGCGGCAAGTCCATCGTCTACAGCGCGCTCTCCCCGAGAACCGGCACCTACCAGCTCTGGCGAGTCGATGTCTCGACGGGCCAGGCGACCGCGTACGACCCGCGTCTCCCGGGCCTCTTCCCTCGCGTCTCCCCCGACGGCACCTGGATCGCCTTCAACAAGTTCAAGGAACGCGGCCCCAGGTATTCGTCGATCTGGCTGCTTCGGGCCGACGGAACCGAACCGACCGAGATCGTGAGCCAGGAAGGCTGGGGCGCGATCACGCCGGTCTGGTCCCCCGACGGCTCCCGCCTCGCCTACGCGAGCGTGGGGAAGAGCGTCGAGTGGCGGGGCGCGGGATACCGCGCGGACGACATCTGGGTCGTGGGATCGGGCGGCGGTCCGCTAACGCAACTCACCACGCACCCGGCCTCGGAGTGGTCGCCCGTCTGGTCGAAGGGGCGTATCTACTTCGTCAGCGATCGGTCGGGCACGCCGAACGTCTGGAGCCTGCCGGAGCCGTAGCCTGGGGGGTTTCACGGTCACGGTCACGGTCACGGAACACGACCACGGTCACGAACACGTTCACGCCGTGACCATCGACCGTGACCGTGCGGTCGAAAACCGCGAAACGCCAGACTAGCTCACCCCCTGACCGACAGGCTCCTCGCCTCCATGGGCGGCGCGGTCTCCCGCGAGAGGCTCTTTTTCGTCTCGGGGTCCATCTTCTCGATCGCCTGGACCCAGGTCTCGCGGAGGTGGCGGAGAATCGAGACGGCCTCGTCGATCGACTCCGCCCTGCGCTCCATGTTGGCGGCAACCAGGCGGCGGTAGACGAACGCGTAGAGTCCCGTGAGGTTCTTGTAGAGCTCCGGCGGGATCTTCGTCGCGTCGAGCGCGCTCAGGAGCTCGACCACGATCCGCTGGGCCCGCACGAGGCCGTTGTAGGATCCCTCGAAGTTCTTCTCCGCGAGATCGGACTTCGCCCGTTCGGCGAATCGGATGGCCCCGTCGAAGAGGAGCAGCAGGAGCTGCGGCTTGCTCGCCGTCTCGATCTGCGTCTTGAGGTAGTTCTTCGATAGTGCCTTCATGCGTGCTCCCAGTGTAGCGGTTGGATGTTACCCGCCGAAGAGGGAAAAGCCCCCGCCCCCGCTACGATTGAGCGAGGAGAAGGCCTGTGTGAGCCTCTGGAGGATCGACTGCGACTTGAGGAATGCCTGCTCCATGCTCGTGAACTGCCGCCGGAGCGCCGTCCTCTTCGACTCGATCCGCTCGTTCATCGTCTCGATCCGTTCCTTGAGATCCTCGATCGTCAGGTCGCGCGCGTTCGTCGCTCGAGTGATCGCCCCGTCCGTGGGGTCGGTGAGGAACTCCAGGGCGTCCTCGAAGCGCTTCCCGAAGCCGCTCGGGTCGTTGGCGAAGAGGTCCTCCAGGGCCTCCGGGTCGAGGGCATACGCGTCGCGGAAGGCGTTCTCGTCGAACGTGAGGGTCCCGTCCTCTAGGAGCTTCACGCCGACCTGTGACAGAGTCCGGAACCTCCCGGAGAGCGCCGAAGCCGGGTCGGTGAGCAGCCGGAAGAGCCGGTTCTGAGTGCCGCGAAGCGTCGAGTCGCCGAAGAGGAGCGCCCGCTTCTCCGACTCGCTGTCATACGCGGTGAGCTCCTCGATCTTGCCCATCGCCTCGTTGAACTTGTCCACGAAGCTCTTGACCTTGGCCACGATGTCGTCCACGTCCGCCTGGACGTTGACGGTGACCGGGTCGTCGCTCGCGTTCACCAGATCGAGAGTCAGGCCGTCCACGACGTCGCGGAAGGTGTTCTGGTTCGAGGTGAGCCGCGCCGGATCGCCGCCACCACCGAAAAGCAGCACCGCGTCGGATGCGGTCACGCTCTTGTTGAAGGCGAACGCGGTGTCGCCGGGATCCACGAGGAGCCGCCCGTCGAAGCCCGCGATCTTGCTCGTGAGCGCAAGCCGGTAGGGTGTGGGGCCCGACCCAGTGTTCAGGATCGAGGCCGAGACCGGAAGCCCGAGGGCGTTCACCTTGTCTCGGACGGCCTGGAGCGTGTCGGTGGCGGAGATCGCGACCGTTCCCGTTCGCGAGCCTTCGAGGACGTTCGCCGGGCCGGTCCCGGACGCCTTGCCGGCGATCCGGAGGTCCTTGGCGGTGGTCCCGCCTGCGAGGTCCCGTATTTCCAGAAGAAGCGCCCCGCCGCCCGTGTCCTCGACGACGATCCCGTCGCCACGGTCGTTCACCCGCGCGGTCACGGAGACGAACGCCCCGTTGATCTCCTCGATCACGTCCTCGATCCGGACGTCGTCGGATTGGGTGAGGTCGATGGTCGATCTCACGCCGTTCGAGTCGATGATCTCGAACTTGCCCTGGACGACCCCGAGGTCGGAAAGGAGCGTCTGCTCGCCGACGAACTGGAGCAGGGCGTTCCCGCCCGAGACCTCGTTCGCGGCGACCCCGCCGGGTCCCGTGTCGATCGCGAGGTCGGCGGCCGTCGTCCCGACCGAGTCGGTCACCACGAGGTTCGACCCGGTGAGCCCCGTGAGGTCGCGGACGAGAAGTCCGTTCCCCTCGGGATTGACGCTCGCCTCGACGTTCACGGCTGGGTCGGCGTTGATGGCGTCGATCACGTCCTGAAGCGTCTCGGCGCCAGACACGTCGATCGCCGCCAGAGCCCCGGACCGATCGGTGATCGCGATCGTTCCGAGACCGATTCCGGTTCCGCCCTTGAGGTCCCGGAGGAGCACCGAGCCGACCGGCGCGAGCACGCGCTCTCCGACGAGGGTCTCCGCCGGAGCACCCCCCGTCACGGAACCGAGGATCCCGAGGTCCTGCGCGGCGTTCGAGCCGCCGAGCGCCGTCACCGACATCGTCCCGGCCACACCCGTGTTGTCCACGAGCTCGAGGCGATTCCCGTCGGCCGCGATCCGCGCCGTGAGCTTTCCCCCGTTCAGGGCGTGGTTCGTGATCATGTCGAGGACCTCCGACACCCGCG
This sequence comes from Planctomycetota bacterium, assembly GCA_016209595.1. Classification (GTDB taxonomy): domain Bacteria; phylum Planctomycetota; class JACQVV01; order JACQVV01; family JACQVV01; genus JACQVV01. Next base: position 909 of record JACQVV010000231.1, on the reverse strand, counting down.
TCGTCCCCGTCGCGATGTCGAAGTCCATCACGGTCCCGTCGCGGAGCGTCACGCGGAAATCGCTCCCGCTGACGCGCCGGACGCCGTTCCCGTCGTTCAAAAGCGTAAGCGTGGATGAGCCGGTCAGGTTCGAGACGTCGGATCCGGTCAGGATCATCCCCGGCGTCGAGCCGAGGAGGCCCAGGTCGGCCGCCGCGGTGCCCCCCACTTCCTCGACCTTCAGGGGGCCCGCGCCGCCGGATGTGTCGGTGAGAACGAACGAATCCCCGGAAACGGAGGCCGTCACGGAGATGCCGGCCACCTGGTTGATCCGGGAAAGGACATCCTGAACTGTCGCCGCGGGTCCGATGTCCACCAGGGCGGATCCGCCCGACTTGTCGGTAACCCGAATCTTCCCGGCCGAGACGCCCGCGCCCCCGTTCAGCGTGGAGAGCTCGCGCGACGGCGAGACGAACCCGCCGCCGAAGGTGATCTCGAGCGTCCCCGCTCCCACGGGGGTCGTGCCGGGATCGGCAAAGCCGTTCGAGAGATACTGGTCGGCCGACGCGAGGGCCCCCACGCGGAAGACGAAGGAACCCGTCGTCTCGACGCCGTCGCCGCTCGCCTTGAGCACGCTCTCGTTCGACGATGAGGTCTTCGTGCCGTCGAAGAGGTCCGTCTCGGCGAGACGGCCCGCTCGGGTCTTCAGGGCGAGCAGTCTCGCGGACACCTCCATGAGGGCCGTCTTTTCCTTGGTCGTGGTCTCGACGCGCCCCTGGAGGACGAGGATCGGCCGCTGCTCGATGGCGAGCAGCTGGTTGATGATGCTCGTCGTGTCCAGACCGCTGAAGAGACCGTCGACGAAAGGCACGCGTTCCCCCCTTCCGTGGGCTTCCTACCGGGTCTCGTCTACAAGGAGCCCGGAGAGCT
>JACQVV010000230.1 GCA_016209595.1 Planctomycetota bacterium | reverse complement strand
GGGGTGGGGGGTGGTGGGTCCGCGAGGCCGTCGGGTGCGAGCCCCGCGAGCCGGGCGACGATCCCGAGGCGCTCCTCGCGGGAGAGCCGGTGGAAGCCCGGAAAGCGGCTCGTCACGGCCCACCCGTGCGGACGAGCCGCACCCGGCCGAGCTCGGCGAGGTTTCGGGCCCCGGCGGCGAACATCGCGACCCGGAGCTCCCGCGCGAACTCGTCGATTCTCTGGATCGCCGCCTCGGCCGAGTCGTTCGCCGCCTCGAGGAAGGGGCGGGCTATCCCGACGAGGTCGGCCCCCATCGCGATCGCCTTGGCGGCCTCCAGGCCGTTCCGGATCCCGCCCGAGGCAACCAGCGGCACCTCCGGAAGGGCCTGCCGGCAGTCCAGGAGACACTCGGCGGTCGGGATTCCCCAGTCGCCGAAGAGCTCCCCCAGCCGCGCCGCCCTCTCGGACCTCGCGCGCTTGCCTTCGATCCGCGACCATGAGGTCCCCGAGGCGCCGGCGACGTCGATCGCTCGCACCCCCGCGCGGACGAGCTCGCGGGCGACCTCGGCCGAGATCCCGGCGCCCACTTCCTTGGCGATCACCGGGAAGGGGAGGTTGGGTACCACATCGGCGATCCGCCGGGCGAGCCCGGCGAACCGCGCGTCCCCCTCCGGCTGGACCGCCTCCTGGAGGGGGTTCAGGTGGAGGATGAGCCCGTCGGCCCCGACGAGACGGACGAGCTTCTCGCATTCGGGGGCGCCGGCGCCGTAGTTGAGCTGGACCGCCCCGAGGTTGGCGTATAAGGGGACGTCGGGGGCGAGGTCGCGCACGGCAAACGTGTCGAGCGCCGACTCGTCGGCGAGCAGGATCCGCATGGAGCCCAGGCCGATCGCGACCCCGCGCGCCTGGGCGGCCCTGGCGAGGTTTTGGTTGATCCGGCGGGCGAGGTCGCTCCCGCCCGTCATCGAGGAGATGAGGAGGGGAAGCGAGAGGCGGCGGCCCAGGAAGGTCGTCCCGAGCTCCACGGTATCGAGGTCCACCTCCGGGAGCGCGCGGTGCGGGATGCGCCAGCGCTCGAAGCCGTTCGTCACCTCCCGGAAGGAGACGCCCTCGCCCAGACAGATCCGGAGGTGGTCCTCCTTCCGGGTGCGGGTGATGAAGGATTCGAGATGCGCCCGGTCGGCATCGGAGAGGGGCTCGAACCGGATCGCGAGCTCCTGGCCCTGGCCCTGGCCCTCCCCCACCGGCTCGGCGAGCCCGAAGAGCGAGAGCGTCCCCTGCGGAAGGTGGAGCAGGAGCCCCACTCGCCCCGTGCTCGGCAGGCGGCCGACGATGCCCTCCACGATCGCCCCGCTCGGGGAAAGGGCCGTGGCGCGCGCGGGTTCCCGGCTCCCTCCGTCCAGCTGGAGTTCGACCGGAATCGGCGTGTGGAGTCGCAGGAAGTCGTCGCGGGGGGCCATGGACAAGAATCTTAGCCCCGTCTACGGAACGTAGCGATAGTACTCCACGCCGACGTCCTGGAAGTCGCGGCTGTGCTCCTGCCCGATCCGTTCCACCACGAAGAGCCCGCTTCGGTCGTACTCCAGGCCCGGGAGCTCGCGGCGGTCGTGCAACGCCTCGTACTGCTCCCGGGCGAGGTCGATCCGCCTCTCGAGGGCCTTTTTGAATCCGATTCGCGCCGCCGCCGCGCGCCAGCCGTCGACCATCCGGATCGGCATCGCCTCCGAGGCGTCTCCGCTGCCGTAGCCGATCGTCACGAACTCCTTGCCCGCGAGCTCGTTCCCCTTCTCGAGCGCCTCCTCGAAGCCCGCCGCGATCCAGGCCGGGAGCGATGCCGTGTAGAGGTTCCCGAGATCCATCATGAGGTCGGCGCCGAGCGTCATCTTGCTCGCCACGACCTCCTCGAACTTCGGGGTCGTGCGGAAGTACTTCACAACCTTCATGCTCTCCGGGTAGACCTCGCCGTCAGTCTGGCCCGCCAGGACCCCCTGGAACATGTCGGGCGACGAGCGCATCTCCGCGAGCACGCGGCCGTAGACCGCGCCCGCCTCGCGGCAGATCGACTCTAGCTCCGGGAGGTGGTCTTCCAGTCGCGAGAGGCCCCAGAGGTAAAGCGAGGCCATCGCGTTGACCGGCATCCGGTTGTAGGGGCGATGAAAGAAGGCGCCCGCGACCTCGTGGTAAAAGGTTCTCGGCTCGGCCCGGATCTTCCGCAGCATGTCGTCGACCGCGTGGATGCACTGGTCGATGTAGCAGTTGGTCGAGTACTTGCCGCTGAAGACGGGGAAGTCGTGAGGCCCCGCGACGGTCTGGGCATACCCCTCCATGAAATACCGGGAGGTCGGCTTCCGGAAGTCGGCCCCGCGGTAGTCGGAGGCGCTCCCCGCTCGCAGGAAGTCGATCGAGAAGAGGCGCGGGTTCTCCTCGAGGAGCTGGGCCACCGCGCCCGCGCCCTGCGTCGGCTCGCCGGAGGTGCCGCGCTCGTATTCGGCCCGGTCGCCGCAGACCACGATCGCCTGGCGCCCGCGCCCGTCGAGGGCAAGCCAGCGGAGCGCGGCCTTCAGCGCGTAGACCCCTCCCAGGCAGGCGTGCTTGAACTCGGGGACCTCGCAGTTCCGGGAGAGCCGCGGGCGGCCCATCCCGTCCAGCGCCCGGTCCACCATCCCCTTGATGATGATGGCCCCGGCCGAGTTGTCGGTCGAGGACTCGGTCCCGAAGCCGAGGAACCCGATCCTCCGGGGGTCGATGTCATAGGCGAGGACGAGCCGGAGGACCGAGTTGGCCGCCATCGTGTAGATCGACTCGTGGCGGTCGAGCATCCGGAAGCTCCGGCCGACCACGCTCTCTATCTTCGACCACGACTCCCCGGTCCACTCGCACCATTTCGAGAGATCGACGCACAGGGCGGGGACATAGAGCGACATCCCGCTCACGCCGATCACAACTGGACGGGCATCTCCCACGGCAATTCCTCTAGATTCCCACTTGTAAGATACGGAAAGAGTTGAACATAGTACGCGGGAACGCTAGGGGATCCAGTGGTATTTCGCGAGGGGAGTCCTGCCCGCCTGCCTGGGGACGCAAACGCGCGAGCCTTTCACGAGCGCGTGAAACGGACCAGTCGGGCCTTCTACCTCTCGCTCCGGTTCCTGCCCCGCTCCACGCGAGCCCCGATCGCGCTCGCCTACGCTCTCGCTCGCACGGCCGACACGATCGCTGACCACGCGGCGCTTCCCGCCGGGACCCGGGCTCGGGAGCTCGAGGCGTTCCTCGCTTCACTATCACGACCCGGGAGCAAGGCAGCCCTGCCGGCAGAGGTCGTGCAGGCCGTGCCTTCCCCCGACGAGCGCGAGCTTCTCTCGCACCTCGGCGAGCACATCGATCTCCTCTGGACCCTCGCGGCGGAGGACCGGGAGCGCGTCACTCATCTCCTCGGGACGATCGTCCAGGGGATGCTGCTAGATCTCTCCTGGTTCGGACTTGCGACGAGCGAGACGCCCGTGGCCCTCCCCTCGCGCGTCGATCTCGACCGCTACTGCTACCACGTGGCCGGCGCCGTCGGGGAGTTCTGGACCCGGATGCAGGAAGCGCACATCCCGCGTTTCGCAAAGAGACCCGTCCCGGACCTCCTCCCGGCCGCCGTCCGCTTCGGGAAGGGGCTCCAGCTCACCAACGTCCTCCGCGACCTCCCCCGCGACCTCGCTCTCGGGCGCTCGTACCTTCCCGCCGAGGACCTCGCGCGGCTCGGTCTCGTTCCCGCCGACCTCCTCGACCCGGGGGCGCTTCCAAGAGTCCGGCCGCTCGTCGTGGAGCTCGTCCAGGTCGCGATCGAGCATTGCCTCGCCGGCATGGCCTACACGCTCGCCCTCTCGCGCCGGCAGCTCCGGCTCCGGTTCTCGTGCGCTCTCCCGCTCCTCATGGCGGTCGAGACCTTGGGCCTCGTTGCGGCCTCGCCCGACCTCCTCCGGCGCGAGGTCTTCCTGAAAATTACTCGGAGGCGCGTCCTCGCCCTCGCCCGCGACTCGCTCGTCGCCGCGCCCTCGGACGGGGCCCTCGCGGCCGTGTTCCGGCGCATCCTCCGGCGCGCGGGCTTCGCGGAAGCCGCCCGAGGGCCCTTCAATGTGACCCCGCTCGGCAGCGCGAGGTCGAACTAGAATAAGAATGCCTCCCGAGACGAAGCGCCATGGGCAAAGACTCGCACCCCCCCAGCCGTGACCCCGAGTCGCGAGTGGACCAGGAAGCGCGGACTCGACACCTCCCGGCGACCGCGGCGGTCCTCGGCGTGCTTGCCCTGGCCCTGGCTCCCTGGGTGGGCTGTGACGATTCCGGCGATTCCGATCTCGCCAGCGCGCCCGACGGACTGAAGCAGCGCGGCACCGATAGCGGGAGAGATCTCGCGCGGGGTGCGGATAGCGAAGAGGCCCGTGCGCTCCTCGACGCCGATCTCTACGCCGAGAGGTGGGCCGCGGACGCCTCTCGACGAGAGGAGATTCTCGCGCGATATCGCCAGGTCTCGAAACGCTTCCCGGGCCACGCGGCCCAAGAGTGCATGGCAAGAATCCGGGCGCTCGAGGAGTCCTGGGGCGTGTCGGAGGAGAGTGTCCCGCCGGACCGGACGGCCGGGATCGAAGCACCGGAGCCCTCCGACCTTGAGCCGGGAGACGGAGTCGAGCCGCCGGAGGCCCCGGACACTGATCCTCCGGGCGGGATCGAAACACCGGAGCCCTCCGACCCGGACCCGGGCGGCGGGATCGAGCCGCCGGAGCCCGCCGACCTCGATGATCTCCTGGGTCCCAGCGCGGTCATCACCGCGGCGCCGCAAGGCGACGGGGCGGGCGGCGTCGGGCTTGCTTTCGAGTACTGCTTCGAAGCGCCCGACGCGGGTGCCGCCTTCCGGGAATTCAAGGGATGCCGGATCGCGATCGAGGACGGGCACCTCCGGATCCGCCCCGCGGAGCCTGGAGGGAAGGGGTCGATCGACTTCCCGCTGGCGTGGAAGGACCGGCTCCACGGGGAGATCTTCCTTCGTGTGATCGGCCGCCCGGAAGCGGCCTGGTTCGGCCTCTTCCTCGAATTCGAGAACGGAACGCGGGCGCACCTCAAGTTCTGCGCCCAGAGCGGGTCCCTCGAGTTCGTGAGCGAAGGGACGCCCGGCTCTCCGGGGAGCATCCTGGGGACGGCGAACCGCGAAGTTCGGGTGGACCTGGACGGCGGGACGACGCGCTTTGCGTTCAATTTCCAAGGCGGACGCTGCTCCGGTTCCGTTCAGGGAATCGACGTGCAGCCCGCCTGGCTCTCGCCGGCGCCCGCCCCCGCCGGCGGCGCGGCGCGGGTGGGGTTCGAGTGGCTGGGCGTCGAGGAGATCCGGGTCGAGAAGATTCTCCTCCAGGGCAGCGCCCGCGCGGACTCGGTCCCCGGCTGGGAAGGGCGCTAGCCGCTACCGGCCGGGGGTCCCCCGGATCCGGATGTCGTCCCAGGCCGCGCTGAAAGGCCAGCTCGCGGTCGCGAAGGAGAGGGCGACGCGTCCCGATGCGTACGTCGAGTCCCGCGCGCGGGCGACCTCCTCGCCGTCGAGCGAGAGGAGGAGCGCGTCACCCTTCTTCTCGACCCGAACAGGGTGGCGGCGCCCGCGCTCCAGAGCGGGGCCGCGAGCGGAGGCGAGAAGGACGCCTCCCGTGCCGGGAAGGTCGAGGCGGAGGATCCGGACGGGCTCTCCAGGATCGCCGCCGGTCCCGAGCGCGAAGAGGTACGCGCGTCCCTTGCCGTCGTCGCAGATCCGGACCTCGGCGATCCCCGTCTCCCTGGGCATCACGAAGAACTCGATCTCGAGGTCTCCCGTCAAACTCTGTCGCAGGCAGAGCCGGGCGCTCCCGCGGGAATGGACGGCGCCCTCGCGCGGGACCCACTCGCCGCCCTGGGGAGCGGACGCGTCCCATCCCGCGAGAGGGTCGGCGCCGGAGAAGTCCCAGGAAGCCTCGAGGGAGCCCGCAGCGTCCATCCCATCGTCCGTGGCCTTGCCGTCTAGCAGGAGGAGGGCCGCGAGGACGACGATCGTGAACGAGGCGCCGGCCGCGATCGCCGCGACGGCGACGGCGGAGCGGCGCCGTGGCTCGGGGGGGGCGGGCGCGAGCCACCGAGCCAGATCGTCCGCGAGCGCTTCCGCGGTCGGGTAGCGGTGGGCTGGGTCTCGCGCGAGGCACTTCTGGCAGATCGACTCCAGCGCGCGCGGGAGGTCCGCTCGGATCTCCCGCGGCGGCCGCACCTCACCAGAGAGGACATGCGCCATGATGTCGGGGACGCTCTTCCCGGGATGGGCGTCGTTCCCGGTAAACGCTTCGTAGAGGATCGCGCCGAGCGAATAGACGTCGGCGCGCGCGTCCGCCTTTGCGCCCTTGGCCTGCTCCGGGGACATGTACTTGGGAGTGCCGAGGACCTGCCCCGTCATGGTCAGGCGGGTCGCCGCCCACTCATGGCGCGCGAGTCCGAAGTCGGTGACCTGGGGCTCGCCATTCTCGGCCACGAGGATATTCTCCGGCTTCACGTCCCGGTGGACGATCCCCTTCCCGTGGGCGAAGTGGAGGGCGCGCGCGACCTTCTCCAGGAGACTTGCCGCCTCGCGGAGTCCGAGGGACCGTTCGGCGAGGACCCGCCGGAGCGTCTTCCCCCTCACGAGCTCCATCGCGTACCAGAGGACGTTCCCCTGCTCTCCGAGGTCGTGGACCGTCACGATGTGGGGGTGCTTCCCGAGGTTCGCCACGGACTGCGCCTCCTTCCGGAACCGCGAGACGGCCGCCTGCCAGTCCGTGGCAAGCACCTTCACAGCGCGCTCGACGCCGAGCCTCTCGTGACGCGCCCGGAAAACCACGCCCATCGCCCCCTCGCCCAGCCGCTCGACGATCTCGTAGGGCCCGAGCCGGCGGGGAGCCTCGTTTCTGCGATCTACGATCTCCGTGGCGAGCGACGTGACGCTTCCGCTCGCGGCCTCCTCCAGCCTGCCGCCCGCCGTCTCCGGAGAGAGGCTCTCGACGCGGGCGAGCAGCGCGTCGATGTACGGGACAGGGACGCCCAGCCACCACGCGACGAGCGTGGGTGTCAGCTCCTCGCCGGGCTTCTCGTCGAGCTTTGCGATCGCCTCGAGCGCCGTCTCGCGGGGGATCTGCCCGAGGCGGGCTCCGAGCTCGATGGCCGCGCGCCACGCTGCCGTCCTGGCACCCGAGTTCTTGTTCATGCCGGGCATGGGTTCGCCCGTCGAGGATACGCCCGGCTGCTCGCGAGGTCGAGCCGCGGAATTCGTGCCCGAGCGTGATTTGTCACACCCCCCGGATAGTCTCCTGTTGCGCCAGGATCTCGCACGCAACTACAACATATAGCACATGAATGGTTTGCAAACACTTGATCTTGCGTGAGCGTCAGATACACTGTACCCGCTTCCCCTGCCACCTCACGCTGTACTCCTTCCGCACCCCGGTTCCAGCGACTCCGCGAATCTCCCAATGCCTTACGCCCGAAACACTGGTTCGGCATACGAGTGGGCCATGGCGCTCTACCTCGGCGGTTTTTTCAACGTTCAGGGCCCGCGGTGGACCCAAGGGTGGCGGCCAACGATCCTCGCAGCCCCGGACGCGGAGAGGATTCGCGACCTCGCCAAGACACTGGAGTGGGCGGACAAGGGCCAGGGTGAGAAGCTCGCAGCACGAATCAAGAGCGACCTCCGCTTTGCTGATGCCAGGGATCTCGACGACGCCTCACAGGACGACGAGACTCCCGGCGACATCCTGATCTACACCGGAGCAGGCAGGCATGATCGTTGCGGCGTCTCCGTCAAGTACGAGACATGGGTATGTCGAAATCCCTCTGGAAGTTATTTTCTCTCGCGCGACTACATGACGAGCATGGAGAGGCGTTTGGGAAAAACGGTCATCGAGCAGTATATGGCGGACATGAGGACGCGATTCGGCCCTCCGGCCAACTGGTTTCACAAGAAGTGCCGTTCACAAGTAACAAGCGATTTCATCCGTGCCATTCGGGACGAGGTCTGTCGGCGGTGGCGCGACGCGTCGCCTGCCGAGAAGCAACACATGGTTGAGCACTGTCTCCCTTTCCGATCAAGCGTCCGTTATGTCGTGATCCGGCTGAACAAGAACTTCCGGGAATGGAGAATCCGCCCTTTGGGAAGGGAGCATCTTCTCTTGGACCTGGCGCATGTCCGGATCGAGCCGAGACCGAGAACGAGTCAGTACGTGCAGCTCGTGCACGATAGCGACTCCCGCCCGATCGCGAAGATGCAGGTGAAGTTCAACAATTCGATTCTGGACGAGCACAAAGGGAAGAACCCACCGTTCACACTCGAGGATGGGACGGCTTGCCGTCCGGGAAAGCCCTTCACCTCCCGGAACTTCGAGCTGCTGTAGTCTGCGGATCACCGACACTAGGGGAAGAACAGATGTCGATGGCAGGGGTGGTCTCGACCAACCGTTCCGCCGGGATGCCGGTCCGAGGGACTCGCGTGTCGGAGTTCACGCCACAGCGCCCGAAGTTCTGGTGTGTCGACTGCGTGGCGGGAGCGCGGCGGGAACTCCAGGACGGCTGCGTCGATCTCATCGTGACCGACCCTCCGTACGGGATCGATGGCGACACGCTTCACAAGCACTACAACCGGAAGGAACGCTTCGTCATCGACGGGTACACGGAGGTCAGCAGGAAGGACTACGCGGACTTCAGCCGCCGCTGGATCCGCGAGGCCGCCCGGGTTCTCCGCCCCGGCGGGTCCCTCTACGTCCTCTCGGGCTACACGAACCTGCTCGACGTCCTCGCGGCCCTCCGCGAGTCGGGGCTCCGGGAGGTGAACCACATCGTCTGGAAGTACAACTTCGGCGTCTGGACCGAGACGAAGTACGTTTCATCCCACTACCATATCCTCTACTACGAGAAGCCCGGCGGCCCGCGGACGTTTCACCAGTTCTCCCGCTTTTGCTCGCAGGAGCGGAACGACGCGGGCGGGTCCCTCCTGTACCAGGACCTCGAGGACGTCTGGAGCATCAAGCGCGAGTACAAGCCGGGGCAGACCAAGAACAAGAATGAGCTGCCCCGGGCCTTGCTCGCCAAGATCCTCCAGTACTCGAGCGACCCGGAGGACGTCGTTTGCGATTTCTTCCTGGGTTCGTTCGCAACCGCAAAAGTCGCCAAGGGGATGGGGCGCTCGGCCATCGGCTTCGAGATCAACAGGGCCGCGTTCAAGCACCAGGAGCGCCAGGTCGAGAAGATCGAGGTGGGATCGATGCTCCCCTCGCTTCGTGAGGGCCGGGACGACACCCCTCGCAAGAAGGGCGAGCCCTGGTCCCGGGAATTGCTGGACGATCTGGCTGCCCGCTTCCGGGCCCATCGCCGGGCCGGGTGCAACAAGAAGAAAGCGATGGAGTTTCTCCAGGAAGAGTTCGAGCGCGGTCGTTTCTCGATCCTGAAGGCCCTCGAGCGACGCGGGCTCTGAAAGCCTCGAATCGAGGAAGGAGGGCTCGGTGAAGTGTTGAGTTAGCGACCCAGCCGCGCGCGGCGGAGGCGGAGCGAGTTCGTGACGACCGTGACCGAGGACATCGCCATTGTTGCGGCGGCGAGCATGGGGCCGCCGAATCGGTCGAGGAGGCCGAACGCGGCGAGCGGGATCGCGGCGGCGTTGTAGGCGAAGGCCCCGACCAGGTTCTGCCGGATCGTTCGCATGGTGCGCCGGGAGAGTTCGATCGCCTCCGCGACGCCAGAGAGCCGGCCGCCGGAGAGGGTGATTCCGGCCGCCTCGATCGCGACCTGGGTCCCGGTGCCGATCGCGATCCCGACGTCCGCGGCGGCAAGGGCGGGGGCGTCGTTCACGCCGTCGCCGACCATCGCGACCGGAAGGCCCCGGGCGCGGAGCGCCTCGACGAAGGCGGCCTTCCCCTCGGGGCGGACCCCGGCATGAACCGCCGAGGGGTCGATCCCGACCTCTGCCGCGATCGCGGCGGCGGTGCGCTCGTTGTCTCCGGTGACGAGGTGGACGGCGAGGCCGAGAGCCGCGATGTCCGAAACCGCGCGGGCGGCGCCCTCCTTCACCGAGTCGGCGACACCCAGGACGCCCGTGGCGCGGCCACCGGCCGCGACGAAGACCGCGGTTCGCCCGCGCGCCTCGATCTTCTCGGCCGCGGCCGCAAGTTCTGGCGGGGTCTCGATCCCGCGAGCCGCAAGGAAGGAGCCGCGCCCCGCGGCGAGCTCTCGCTCCTGGGCCCGGGCGACCACGCCCGCCCCTGGCATCGACTCGAACGACTCGGGCTCCGGGAAGGGGATGCCTCGCTCGCGCGCGGCGGAGACGATCGCGCCCGCGACGGGATGCTCCGATCGAAGCTCCGCCGCGGCGGCCTGGGCGAGGAGCTCGCTCTCGCTCGTTCCCGGCGCGGGGACGAGGTCGGTCACCACCGGCCGCCCCTCGGTAACGGTCCCGGTCTTGTCGAGGACGATCGCGAGCGTCGCGCCGGCGCGCTCCAGGCTCTCGGCGTCGCGGAAGAGAATGCCGCGCTCCGCGCCTCGTCCCGTCCCGACAAGGACCGCGACCGGCGTCGCGAGCCCGAGAGCGCACGGGCACGCGATGACGAGGACGCTCACCGCGTGGCGGAGTGCCGTTGCCGGAACCGCGCCTCCGAGCGCCCACCCGACGAAGGTGGTTGCCGCCAGGAGAAGAACCGCCGGGACGAAAACGCCGCTCACTCGGTCGGCGAGGCGCTGGACCGGCGCCTTCGACGCCTGGGCCCGCTCGACGTGCTCCACGATCCGCGCGAGGACCGTCTCGGCGCCGACTCGCGTCGCGCGCATGATGAGGAACCCGTTCCCGGCGAGCGTTCCTCCGCTGAGCTCGTCGCCCGGCCCCTTCTCCACGGGGAGGCTCTCGCCCGTGAGCATCGACTCGTCGATGGCCGAGCGCCCTTCCAGGACCGTCCCGTCCACCGGGACGCGGCTTCCGGGCCGCACGAGAAGGACGTCCCCGGCGAGGACCTCCTGGACGGGGATCTCGACCTCGCGGCCCTCTCGGCGGACGATCGCGGTGGGCGGGGCGAGCGAGAGGAGCGCGCGGATCGCCGCCCCGGCGCGCCCCTTCGCCCGGGCCTCGAGGAATCGCCCCATGAGGATCAGGGTGACGATCATCGCCGCGGTCTCGAAGTAGAAGTGCGGGTGACCGGTCCGTCCGGCGGCGAGCCAGCGGACGAACTCGACCATGCTGGAAGCCCAGGCGGCCCCCGAGCCGAGAGCGATCAGCGTGTCCATGTCTGCCGCGGCGCGAAGGGCCTGGCGGAACGCGCGGCGGAAGAAGCCCGCGCCGCAGCCCACCGTGACCGTGGTCGCGAGAGCCGCCTCGAGCCACGGGGTCCAGTTGGCCGAAAGGCCGAACATGATCGCGAGGAAGGGCGCCGAGAGCGCGGCCGAGACGACAAAGCGCGTCCGTTCGCGCCGCGCCGGCGGGAGCTCGCTCGCGGTCGGCTCTCGGGGCCGGGCGGCCTCCTTCACGCTCGCGTCGAAACCCTCGCTCTCTACGGCGTGGATGAGGGCCTCGGGAGCGACCTCACCCTCGACCTGCGCGGTGCCCGTCGCGAGGTTCACGGTCGCGCGGCGTACCCCGGACACCGCGGCCAGGGCCTTCTCGACCCGGCCGACGCAGGAGGCGCAGTGCATTCCGCGGACTTCGATCAGCATCGCCCTGAAGTTCCTTCGAGGAGTGGAAGAGGATACGCCAGCGCGGCGATTCTTTCCTGGGAAGATGCCGTTAGAGACAGACTGGAGACCGGAGGAAAAACAGGCGGCGCGCCCTCGGCCGTTCCTCCAGCCTGTTGTTTGGCTGTTACTGACCACTGATCACTGACCACTGATCACTGGTCTTGGCCATGAGGGAGGTCGCGCCGGGGGACTCCGCGTCCGACCCGCGGCAGGCCGCCTTCGGGGACCGGTTTCTACCGGAGCGCCGGGGTCTCCTCCTCCACGGGGAGGGCCTGGGTCTCGACCCGCGAGCGCGGCACGGTCCGGACGAATCCGCCGAAGCGCAGGCACTCCTCGAGGCGGCAGGACCAGACGAGCTTCCCCTCGTGCACGGTGACGTCGGGGCAGCCGTCGCACATGTTCTGGCGGCCGTCGGGAAGGAAGTCGATCGGCTGGATGATCATGATCGACTGGAGGTGGAGCCGCCGGAAGAGGAGCCGGGGGTCGAGGATCGCCCGGCCGAAGGTGCGCCGCAGCCCGCGGTCGAAGGGCCAGAGGGCGAGGAGCGTTCTGCCCCGCCGGAGCACCTTCGGGTGCGCGTAGGCGAGGTAGCGTCCGGTCCAGAAGTGGTGGGCGACCTGCGAAAGCTCCATGAACTTCCGGCCCACGTAGCCGTAGATCCTGTTCTTTGTCCCCAGGCGCGTCGCGAGGAGCCACTTGAAGGAGTCCGGTTTCTCGGTGCCGTTGAGGTACGCGCAGGGCTCGTACCCAGGACATCGTTCCCGGATCTTCGCCACGATTTCCGCGGCGGAGATGTCGGCGCGGCCAGGCGGCGTGTCGTAGGCGTAGGGCAGCGGGCGCATGTCTACCTTCCGGCCGCCCGAGTAGTAGTCGAAGTTCCCCTCCGGGAAGGCCGCACGGAAGATGATGAACACCATGACGTGGACGAGGTCGATGTGCTCCTGGGCCCAGCCCACGAGGTCGGGGATGGCATCCAGCGTGTCCTCGTAGACCGTCGAGTTGAAGGCGCAGGAGATCCCGCCGACCTTCGCTGCCATGCGGGCGTACTGGAGGCGGAGCTCGCAGAGATCCTGCTCGGTCTTCCCCTTCCAGCCGGGCCGGGTCTGCTTCGAGTCGATGTGGAGGGTGAGGCCCGCGAGCCCGGCGCGCTTGAGTTCCCGGAGGAGCTCCTCGGTGAGGGCGAGGCCGTTGGTGTTGAGGATGGGCTTCCAGCCCCTCTCGCGGATTCGCCGCACGATCTGAACGATGTCGGGATGGGTGAGGGGGTCGCCCCCGGCGATCGAAACCCCGTCGAAGGTCCGCTGGCGTTCGAAGGCGTCGAGGTCCGCTTCCACCTCGGCGAGACTCTTGTGAGCGTCCACGTTCGTTCTGTAGCACCCCTCACAGTAGAGGTTGCACTTCGCCGTGGGTTCGAGCCATGCGATCGAGTTGTCGGCGAGGTTCCATGGGAGACGGTAGAGCGTTCGGTGATCCAGCGGTCCGGCCATCGGTTCCTCCATCCCTCCTACGTGTCCTTGGTGCGGGCAGGAGCCCGCGCTTGGCCGCTCGAGACCGGCGAATCTTGCCCGGGGGGCGGGGCGGAATTGCCCGACAACAGGCACGCAACGACCTCAGCGGTTGATTCGTGGCAGGGGTCCCGCAAATCCCGGACCACGGGGGGGGACCTGTCAACAGAAGCGTTCGGATGCGCCTCCAGAGGACGATGGCCCGCGAGAACCCCCAGACCCACGACCCCGCGAATCCCTACTTCCCGGAGATGGTCTTTCGGGTGCAGGAGCCAGCGAGCGCGAGAGCGAATCCGGGGAACCAGACTTTGACGGCTGGCCTCCGCGCCCGTACCATGCGGAAGTAGTTCGATATCGGTTTCACAATGGCCCGCAACAAGCATGTTCGAGGAATTCTCGATGATGCTTCCTCATAGACCGGGCATCGCGAGGTACTCCTGGCTTCCCGGCGGGGGGTTGTTCTTCCTGGGTGCGAGGGGAAGACGTTCCCGCCGCGGGTCCGGCGCGATGGCGAATGTCGGAACGCGGCTTGTCCGCGATTCCCGGGTCCTGTCGAGGCACAGGGTGTCGGCGTTTCTCGCGGCACTCTCGTTCGCAACGGTCGCCTTCGCGCAGCAGGACTCCGAACCGGAGTCAGCGGAGGCCTTCCTCCGGAGGGGCATGTCCCGGTTCGAGGCGGGAGATCTAGACGGGGCGCTCGTTGACTTCGATCGCGTCGTGCAGCTCAACCCACGGAACGGATCGGCCTACACCGTCCGCGGCCACGTCCGGGCCGCGATGGGCGCTTCCCGGGAGGCGATCCAGGACTTCGACCGGGCGCTCTCGCTCGATCCCGGCCTGGTCGACGCCTACCTCGGGCGAGCGGACGCGCGGAGGAGTCTCGATGACCGGAAGGGCGCGATCCAGGATTACGACGCGATTCTTGCCCTGGAGCCGCGAAATCTCTCTGCCCTCTGCGGGCGGGGGTCAGCTCTCGAGGAAAAGGGCGACCTCGACGGGGCGATCGCGGACTACGCGCGGGCGATCGAGATCGATCCCCTGGATTCCAGGTCGCGCGAACTGCGAGGAGATGCCCGGCGCCGGAAAGGCGATCTGGAGGGCGCGGTCGCGGACTATGCCGCGATTCTCACCCTGGACCCGCGAAATCTCTCTGCCCTGTGCGGGCGGGGCTCAGCTCTCGCGGAAAAGGGCGACCTCGACGGGGCGATCGCGGACTACGCGCGGGCGATCGAGATCGATCCCCGGGATTCCTGGCCCCGCGAACTGCGAGGAGATGCCCGTCGCGGGAAAGGGGATCTGGAGGGCGCGATCGCGGATTACACGGCGTCGATCGAGATCGACCCGTCCCGTCCAGGGGCCTACCTCTCGCGCGCCGAGGCCCTGGTGGACAGGGGAGATCTCGACGCCGCGATCGTGGACTGCGACCGCGCCGTGGAGCTCGATCCGGTTCGAGCAACCTCGTACTCGTCGCGGGGCATGATCCGTGCCGAGAACGGCGACCTGGAGGGGGCAATCTCGGACCAGACCAGGGCGATCGAGATCGATCCAGCAAACGCCGACTTCTACGCCGTGCGGGGGGAGCTCCGGCACCGCGCCGGTGATCTCGAGGGCGCGGTCGCGGACCACCGAAGAGCGCTCGAGATCGCTCCGGAAGCGCGCTGGGCGGAGAAAGTCCGTGGGAAGCTCGCCCGCGCCGAGGACGAGCTCCGAGCGCGCCGCTGACCGCTAGCCGGCCCTGCCGAATGCCGCAAGGAGCTCGCCGGGCGTCTGGAACCGATCCGCCGGGTTCTTCGCCATGAGGCGCTCGACGGTCGCGGCGAGCGCGACGGGCACCTCCGGCGCCTTCTCGCGCACCGGCGCCGGAGTGTCGCTGTAGATCCGGTAGACGATCACGGCGAGGGGGGGGTTTTCGTCGAGGAAGGGGAGACTCCCGGTCAGAGCCTGGTACATGGTCACGCCGAGCGAGTAGAGGTCGGAGCGGTGGTCGGCCTCGCGCGCGTTCTGGATCTGCTCGGGGGGGATGTAGGGAAACGTCCCGAACCCCTCGGCCTCCTTGGTGAGTTCGCTCCCTTTGTCGGCAAGGGTCTTGGCGAGCCCGAAGTCGGAGATCTTCACGACGCCGCCGCGCGCGAGCACGATGTTGGAGGGCTTGAGGTCCCGGTGGACGACGTGCTTTCTGTAGGCGTGGTCGAGACCCTGGGCCACGGCCTGGGCGATCGCCACGACCAGCCGCCAGTGGAGCTGCCCCTTCTCGCGGAGCGCGCGGGCGAGCGTCGCGCCACGGACGTACTCCATGGCGAAGAAGTAGTGGCCCTCGATCACGTTGGCGTCGAAGGCCTTGACGATGCTGGGATGGTCGAGGCGGGTGGCGGCCTGTACGCCCTGGAAGAAACGGCGGAGCTTCCCGGGATCTGCCGCGTACGCGGCTTTCAGGAACTTGAGCGCCCGAACCTCCTTGAGGATCCGGTGGCGGGCCTGGTAGACGCGACCGGTCTCCCCTTCCCCCACGAAGGCGACGATCTCGTAGACGCCGAACTCCCTCCCGAGGAAGGAATCGCCCGCGACGATCGTCCGCAGGCGCCGCGAGGTGTCGCTCCTTCCCTGGCCGAGGAGCTCCTGGCACCGCGGGCAATACTCTCCGGTCGATGCCGAGTCGGCCAGGTTCTTCAGGCTGTCCGCGATCGAGAGCTTCGTCCCGCAGCGGACGCAGTGCGCCTCGGTGCTGTCGAGGTGGACGGTCGGCGCCTGGGCGAATCCTTCCACCGAATCGAACCGGAGCACGCTCGAACCGAGCGAGATCTGATCCCCCGGAAAGAGGGGGCTCTCCTCGACCCGCGCGCCGTTCACGTAGGTCGCCCCGGCGGCCTCGGCGGGCTCGATGCGGAAACCCTGGGGGTCGAACGAGACCTTGCACTCGCGCGGCGCGAGCGCGCCGTCGGAGGGGAGCGCGATCGCACACGCGGGATCGCGTCCGATCCAGATCTCGGACGTTCCTTCGAGCTCCCGCGCTTCCCCCTGGTGGGGCCCGCCGATCACGACGAAGCGGATCTTCAAGTCGCCGCACCGACGACGGCCGTCCTCCCCCGCTCGGCCATTTTCCAAGCGATGCGCGTAGCGAGCCCCATGATCGTAATCTGCGGGTTGACGTTGACCGAGGTGGGAACGATCGAGCCGTCAACGACGTAGAGGCCCGGAAGGTCATGGGCCTCCCCCGCGGGTCCCACGACGGAGCTTCGGGGGTCCTTGCCCATGCGGCAGGTCCCGAGCGGGTGCTGGCTGGAGCTCTCCATCCGCCGGGCGTCCACGGCTTCGGGCCGGATCTTCTCCAGCTCGTCTCTCGACGAGAGGACGGGGATCTCGTCGAAAGGGAGGTAGACCTTCCGCGCCCCGGCCTCGAAGTAGAGCTCGGCCAGAAGCCTGAGCCCCCGCACGAGTTTCGCCTTGTCCTGGGGGAGGAGCCGGTAGGCGACGAGCGGCTCTCCCCAAGGCGTCCGGCGGACCGACCCCGTGGAGACATCCGAGATCATGACACCGAAGGCAGCGATGCGATCGATGTTCTCCATGGCGTCCCGGTTCTCACGGCCGAAGCCCGGGAGGCCGGAGGCGATGACCCCGATCGGCGGGTAGATCGAGATCATCTTGATCCCCTCGCGGCCGAACTGGTCGATCGCGTAGCTCTGGAACGACCCTCGCCAGCCCTCGATCTTCTCGTCGAAGAGCCCGTAGACACGCCCGCCCGGGTGGAGGGTGAGGTTTCTTCCGACCGCGCCAGAGCGCCGTCCGACGCCCGCCCTCGCGAGGAGGAGCGGCGTGTGCAGGCTCCCGCCCGCGAGCACGACGACCGGAGCGCGGATCGCGAGACGGCGCCGGCGGCGTCCGGTGGTCCGGTCGAGCACGCTCGCCTCGACGCCCGCGGCGCGGCCGCGCCGGACGAGGATCCGGTCCGCGCGGCAGTCGGAGTAGATCCGCGCCCCGGCCGCCTGGGCCTTCGCGAGGTAGTTCATCGTGACCGGTCGCTTGGCGTCGTGGGGACAGCCGAAGAGACAGCGGCAGCACCCGTCACAGTCCACGACGTTCCGCTTGATCGGCGCTCCCGACCAGCCGATCCGGGCCGCGGTCGTCGCGAGGCGGCGGACGCCCTCGCTCTGCATCGACTCGGGGACCGGCGCGACCTCTAGCGTCTCCTCGACTCGCGAGAAGGCCCGGTCCATCTCCTCGTGGGTGATCTCGGTGAGGCCCCCGCGAGTGCGCCAGTCCTCGATCACGTATTCGGGCGTGCGGAAGCAGACGCCCCCGTTGACGAGCGAGCTCCCGCCCACGCAGCGCCCGGCGAGGATGTAGATCACCGGCGTGTCGCCGAGCGAGAGAGTCGGGACCGTGGCGTAGTTGCGATAGAGGAAGCGGGCCGCCTCGGAGGGGCGGAACTTCCCGTAGTCGGCGAGCGTGTAGTGGCCGCCCTCTTCCAGGACCACGACCTCGAACCCGGCTTCGGCGAGCTCGCGGGCGAGCACGGCCCCGCTGCAGCCCGAGCCGACGATCACCGCGTCGGCCCGGATCTCGGAGTTCCTCTCGATCTCGCGCCCCTCGACGATCAAGCTTTCGGTCCTCTCTGACTCTCCGGGAGCTCTCGGTTGCGGCCCATGCAGAGATTGTCCGCCCGGACAGCCCGAGCGACCTCCGGGCGCTCGTAATAGAGGAGCGAAAGACCGGTCTTGAAGACCGTGAAGAGCACGTGCATCGGGAAGAACCGGCTCTCGGAAACCCTCGCCAGGTAGCGGTCCTGATCCTGGGTGGAGAGCGAGGTGAACCGCCGGGGCTTTCCTATGTAGAAGAGAGGGAGGAGCTGGAGGAGGTCCGCCGCGATGCAGAGAACGAGGCGGTTCACCCAGGGCATGTCCACGGCATATCGTCCGAACTCCTCGCCCAGCGCGACCTGGCCGGCGTGATCGGGGACCCCGGGGGTCGCGGGGAAGAACCTTTCGGCCACGGCCTGGACGACCGCCACCTCCTCCCGGTCGAAGATACTCCGCCGCGCCCCGGGAACCGACTCGTGCTCGCGCCGCGCTTCTACCGCCCGGTGGATGGCCCAGCCGGCCCACGCTCCGAGCACGACGAACCCTGCGGCAAGGATCATCCCCATCGAGCGGTGCTCCCAGAGCGGGATCGCCTTTCCGGCAAGGTACTCCTCGCGCGTGCCTGCCACCCAGGTCTCGTCCCAGGTCGCCGCGCTCGCGGCAACCAATAGCGCGATCGCAAAGAAAAGGAGGAGCGCGTAGCCTCGCCGGGAGGAGCGGCGGAGCTCGAGCCCCGCTGCGTACCCCGCCGCGTAGGGTGCGAAGTAAAGGAAGAGGGAGAGGAAGAGGATCCCGGCCCATCCAAGGCGCGGGGCGGAGACGAGGTAAGTCGCCATCCAGTCCGGGGCGACGGCGTAGAGCGAGAAGGCCACGGCCGCCGCGCCCGCCGCGAAGAGCGTACCGCGACGGAACGAGGCGCGGGCATGGAAGGGGCGCCCGTCGGACGGATCGACGGCGAGAAGACTGAAGAGGGTGCCGGACACGAGGAGGACCGGCGGATCGATCGCGAAGGTCTCTACAAACCCCCTTTCCGGGAGCATCCCTTTGCTGGAAAGGATCCTAGGGCGAGAGCCGGAGCCTGTCAACGCGCGCGGGCGGCTCGCGCCGGCCGGGAGCTTCCCTTGTTCCGCGCGGGGGGCCGCCCTACAATCTGGCCTGGAGGTGTTCGATGCCGACTCGCTCGTTCGCAGCCGCCCTTCTCGCTATCGCCTTCGCCGCCGCCCCGGCCCTTGCCGACGAGGTCGTGTCGCCGGAGGACCTCCAGAAGTGGTTCCGCAACCTGGGCGACCCGGAGTACGGGATCCGCGAAGCGGCGACAGAGCGTTTTCTCGACGCCGGGGCCCAGGCCTTGCCGACACTCCTCGCCGGGCTCCAGGCGTCGGACCCGGAGGTCCGCCACCGTGCCCTTTACATCTTCCAGACGATCCTCCGACGCCTCCAGCCGATCGAGGACCGGATGCGGGTCCTGGTGCGCGACGCCCTCAAGCGGCTGACGAGCAAGGGGTCCTTCGGCACCGGCGACCCCGAGTACGAGGAGATCGTCGCCATTGGACGCCCCGCGATCCCGACGCTCATGGAGATCCTCGCGGAGAAGCTGGAGAAGGAGCCGGAACATGCCGACCGGATCTACTCCGGCGCGGCGCTCGCGCAGATCGCGGACCCGCAGGACCTCTCGACGCTCCTCCCCTATCTCTCGGACCCCAATGTCCACATCCGGATCCACGTGGGGAGCTCGTGCTCGCGGATCGCCGGGCAGGACTTCGGCTACGACGCCTCGGGCACGCAGGAGAACTGGTCGGCGGCGCGGGAGGGCTACCGGAAGTGGTGGCTGGAGAACAAGGAGAGGATCCTCCGCGAGGCGGACGCCGCCGAGAAGGAGGCCAACCCCACCGGACCCTCCACCCACTCGGGCGGATAGATCCCTCCTTCCCGCCATCCTCTTCCCATGCCCGTCCAGGGAACCGTCGGCATCCTCGGCGCCGGGAACATCGGCCTGGCGCTCCTCCGTGGCTGGATCGCTTCGGGCGCGGTGCCGCGTGCGTCGCTCATCGCTTCCGCGAAGAGGCCGGAGCGCCTGGAGCAGATCGCCCGGGAGCTCGGGGTCGAGGTCACGACCGACAACGCCGAGCTCGCCCGGAGGAGCGACATCCTCGTTCTTTCCGTGAAGCCGCAGATCCTCGACCGCGTCCTCGACCAGATCGCGGACTCGGTCCGCCTCGAGACGCTCGTCGTTTCGATCGCGGCCGGCGTCCCCATCTCGGCGATCGAGCGAAGGCTCGGACACGAGACGCGGATCGTGCGGGTGATGCCCAACACGCCGACCCTCGTCGGCCTGGGCGCCGCGGCGCTCGCCGCGGGCGCGCACGCGACGGACGGCGATATCGCGGTCGTCCGCGAGCTCTTCGAGGCCGTCGGGGTCGCGGCGATCGTGGACGAGAGCCTCCTCGACGCCGTGACCGGCCTCTCCGGGAGCGGCCCCGCCTACGTCTTCCTCATCCTGGAGGCCTTCTCCGACGCCGGGGTCAAGGTCGGCCTCGATCGCGAGACGGCGCAGAAGCTCGCGACCCAGACGCTCCTGGGGAGCGCGAAGCTCCTTCTCACGACCGGCGAGCACCCCGGGCGCCTCAAGGACATGGTGACCTCCCCCGGCGGGACGGCGATCGCGGGGCTCCACACCCTCGAGGCCGGGGGCCTCCGCACGACGATCATGGACGCCGTCGAGGCCGCCACGCGCCGGAGCCGCGAGCTCGGGCGATCCTTCGGCGCGGACGAGGGGTAGACGCCGCTACTCTTTCCCGATCGCCGCGAGCCACGCCGGTACGTCGGCCGCGAGGTCGCGCCCCGTCTCGCGGTGGAGCGCCTCGTGAGAGGCCGCGGCGAGGCGGTGGTCCTCGGCCCCGAGCGCGAGAGCGAGGATCCGCCAGCGAGGGGCGCCGGGTTCCCCGAAGTCGGCCGCGAGCTCCCGCGCCGCCACGACGTCCGCGAGCCGGCCGAGCGCGCGGCGAGCCCGCATCTTCACCTCCGGGGCGGGAGAGGAGTCGGCGAGCTTCTCGAGCTCGGTCGCGTAGGACGCCCCGAGCGGGCCGGAGAGGAGCGACTCCGCGCGCTCGCGCTCCTCCCAGGAGTCGGACTCCAGCGCCGCCACGGCCTCGGCGAATCGAGCGGCGGCGCCCTCCTCGGGCTCGGAGGCGAGTAGAATCTTCGCGATCGCGACCGCGCGCGTCCGGGCGTCCTTTCCGGTCTTCTCCCAGAACCAGTCGGCCTCGATGAGAGGAGCCTGCATCTCCTCGAAGTCGCGCTCCCGCCCCTCGATCACGACGAGGACCGCGTTGAAGTCGTAGTAGCCCCGGACTCGATAGCCCGCGCCTTCCCGGGCGCCGGTCGCGACGATCTCGCCGTCCGACCGGACGATCCAGAGGAGGCGCGCCCCCGGCCCGACGGCGTTCCGGTAGCCCTCGGGCCCCCCTCGGGGCCAGACGAGCGTCACATCGCTCCCCGCGAGCGCGAAGCCGCGATAGATCCGGTCGGCCTCATACGTCACGCGCACGCGGCTTGTGAGCGTGGCCTCGTCGTGCCCCTCGACCGTCCCCTCGAACGTGTAGAGGGAGTTCGCGACCTCGGTGTCGAGGTGGATCGTGAGCGGTTTCGCACGCGCGGCGGGCGGGAAGAGGGCGGCGACGAGAAGGACGAGAAGCGCGGGACGCATGGAGTTCTCCATCTATGAGGAGCGCGTCTCCTTCGACGCCGGAGGGGTGCGAGGCGTTCCCCCAAACGACGCGGCGCCGGCGGGAAGCCGGCGCCACATGAAGAAACGTCTCGGGAGGATCAGTACCAGGTCTTTCCGTCCTCGGAACCGGCGGGGACGAGCTCCTCTTCGTTCTCCTCCACGGCGCGTGGAGTGGCCTCTCGCGAGGCCGGCGGGTCGGACGGGATGCCGCCGCCGATCTGCCACGCGGAGACCCACTTCTTCTCGACCGGCTCGTACCCGAGAGCGCGGAGCCGGGCGTCGAAGTCGGGGAGGTGCGCCGCACCATAGAAGATCCCGATCGTCCCCTCCTTCTGCTTCTCCAGCTGGCTCGCGAGGACCTTCATCGCGACCTCGTTCCTCTGCTGGAGGATCACCTGCGCCATCTTCTGGCCGAGCTGCTGCTCGATGTTCTTGACGTTCGAGAGCTGGCCCGCGAGCTGGAGCTTCAGGCCGTCCCGCATCTCCGGGTTCCCATCCATGAGCGCCTTCCCGAACTGCGCGGCCATCTTGAGGATGGGCATGAGGCGCGCGAGCGTCTTCCCGTCGATCAGGCCGCCGAAGGGAGAGAGCCCGCCCGAGTCGGGGCCGAGCGCCGCCTGGAACTCCTCGAAGGTCATGTCCGCGTGGACGAAGTGCTTTCTCGTGTAGTCGATCCCGTCCTTCTGGAAGGAGAGGCCCAGGAGCTCGCCCATCGTTTTCTGGAGCTCGCCCAGGGACTTCATCTCCTCGGTGGGCTGGGTCTCCGGGTTCTCGGGCTTCACGAGCTCATAGAGAACGGTGTCGAAGGAATCGAGGTCCGACTGCACCCTCTGGTAGTACTCGGCGTCGGCGATGTGGACCGCTCCGTAGAGCACGATCTCGACCTTCGAATCGGGGGAACGATAGGTGGCGTAGGCGGTCTGGAGAGCGGCGTTCTTGCCGTCCTGGTGGAGCCGGACGAACGAGTCGTCTTCGGCCCACGCGCCCAGGGCGAGCGCGAGCCAGCCGAAGAGGACTGCCGCGGTGAAGCCGATTTGTTTCGCCGACATGTGCTCTTCCTCTCTTTGCGGGTTCGGGGGTTTGCTTTGCCGCTTCCGATCCCTCCTGTTACGGAAGACCGGCGCGTGTGTTGGCGGCGCCGGGTGTAGGATCTGGGTTCGGGAGAAATCCAAACGGGAGGGCATCGGCATGCGGGGAAAGGCAGCAACCTCGATCGCGTTCGTCGTGCTGGCCACCCTCGCGGCGCGCGCCCTCGCACAGGCGCCTGCCGTCGTGGTGCAGCGCGGGATCGTCTACGGGAAGGGTGGCGACGTGGAGCTCGCCCTCGATCTCGCCGGGCCCGCCGACGAGAAAGGTCCGTTTCCCGCCCTGGTCTTCGTCCACGGCGGCGGGTGGCGGGCCGGGGACCGTTCGATGTTCTTCCCCGAAATCCTCCGGGCGGCCGAGCGAGGGTACGTCGCCGCGACCGTGAGCTACCGTCTCACCTCGGTAGAGGACGCCGGGAAGCCGAGATACCCCTGGCCGGCCCAGATCGAGGACGTGAAGTGCGCCGTGCGCTGGCTCCGCGCGAACGCATCTCTTTGGCGGATCGACCCCGAACGGATCGGCGCGATGGGAGGCTCGGCTGGAGGGCACCTCGTCCTCCTCCTCGGGATGGCCGACTCCTCGGCCGGGCTCGAGGGCTCGGGCGGGAACGCCGGCGAGTCGAGTCGAGTCCAGGCGGTCGTCAACTTCTTCGGGCCGACCGAGCTTGTCCGCTGCCACGAGACCTCTCCTGGGGGCGCCCCGCTCGCCGAGAAGCTCCTGGGGGGGACGCCGCGCGAAGTGCCCGGTTCCTACCGCGACGCGAGCCCGGTCACATACGCGAGCGCGGATGACCCTCCCGCCCTCACGATGCACGGCGACCGCGATGCGATCGTCCCGATCGAGCAGGCGAAGATCCTCGACGAGCGTCTCAAGGCCGCGGGCGTCCGCCACGACCTCGCCGTCTTCGCCGGCGAGGGCCATGGCTGGCAAGGCGCCGAGCTCGAGCGCTCGGTCGCGCTCATGTACGACTTCTTCGACCGCCACCTGAAGGGCGGCGCGGGCTCCGGAAAATAGTCACCGCACCGGAAGGCCGGCGCGACTCCAGTCGATCTTTCCGGTCTCGGGAACGCGCGAGGCGAAGACCTTCTCCGCCCTTCCCAGGACGTCTTCGACTTCTCTCGGGTCTCGGACATCGGACCATGTTACCCGGTGCATGCGTCCCCCAGGCCCGGCAGGATTCCCTCGATCGCCGCCGCGATTTCCAGCGCGTTCGAGGTTCGCTCCTCGGGGCGCCGCCGCATCGCCCGGAGCGCGATCTCGTAGACCGTGTCCGGGACGCCCGGGACGCGCTCCCGGGTCCCGAAGATGGACCGCCGCCGGAGCCGGCGCGTTGCACGGAACGGGACCTCCCGGCGTCCGGGGCCCTCTCCCGTCGCCGCCTCGTAGAGAACGAGGCCAAGGGCGAAGATGTCGCTCCTCGCGCCCATCTCGCCCGTTTTCCCAGCGAGCTGCTCGGGAGGCATGTAGAGGGGGGTCCCGAGGATCTCGCCCGGACGCGTGAGCGAATCCGGGTCGCGTTCCTCGCCTGCCATGCGCGCGAGGCCGAAGTCGATGAGGTAGGGTTCGCCCACGTCGTCGACGAGAATGTTCGCCGGCTTGAGGTCCCGGTGGATCACCCCTCTCTGGTGGATGTAGGCGACCGCCCGCGCGACCCGGGCGACGATCGAGAGTTTCGTTCGCAGCGGCCGGGAGAGCCGCAGGAATCGCTCGAAGTCCTGGCCGGGGATGTAGTCCATGACGAAGAAGGGCAGCCCGTCCCACTCCCCCGCATCGTAGAGCGCGACGACGTGCGGGTGGCGAAGCCGTGAGAGGATGTCGATCTCGCGGAGGAACCTGCGCACCCTGCCCTCCTTCATCGCGGCGCGCGGCGCGAGCTGCTTCAGCGCCACGAGCCGGTTGAGCTTCCGGTCGCGGGCGAGGGAGAGCGTCGCCATCTGCGTCTGCTGGAGCCGCGCGAGGAACGCGTAGCGCGAGACGCCTCCGGTGCGCGAGAGGGCCGGATCGGAGTCGCGGGGGCGGCCGGCGGCCATGCTCGGACACTCGAGGATCTGTGTGACTCTTCGGTCGTGAAGGGGGAGCGGATCCATGGCTGGCTCTTTCCATACGGGGGGCCACTCGCATGACTCCGCAAGGAACGTGCCCGGGAGAGCGCGCGGGCGGCATCCCGACTCGACGTGACTCGCGCGCGGAGAGTTACGCGCGCGAGCGGCGCGTCCGGCACGCCGCCGGCGAAGCAAGGGGAGTGTGCCGAAATCGCCGATCGAGCAGGTTCCGCACGAATAGCCGCCGGGAGGCTACGCCCGCGCTTCGTCGCGCTCCCCTTCTCCCGAGAGGCCTAGGTGCTTCATGCGATCGTAGAGCGTTCGCCGCGGGATCCCAAGGAGCTCCGCGGCCCTCGTCTTGTTGCCGCCCGCCTCCGCGATTGCGAACTCGATCATCTCCTTCTCGAGATCCTTCCAGGTCTTCCCCCGGTAGAGCGCGGCGCGTTCGGAATCGGCCGTGCCCGCGCGCGGGAGAGGGACGCCACGCGCGATCCGGGTGGAGACGTCCTGTGGCCGGATGGAGTCGCCCGCGAACGTGACCCAGCGGCGAACCTCGTTCGCCAGTTCGCGGACGTTCCCCGGCCATGGATAGGCGGCGAGAAGGTCGAGGACCGCGGGCTCGACGCGGCGGGGCGATCCTTGTCCGGGGTCGCGCGAGCGCTCCAGCCCCGCCGCCTCGGCCAGGAACTTCTCGACCAGGATCGGGATGTCCTCGGCTCGCTCCCGGAGAGGGGGGAGCCGGATCTCGATCACGTGCAGGCGATAGTAGAGGTCCTCGCGGAACTTCCCGGAGGCGGCCATCGCGGCGAGGTCGCGGTTCGTGGCGGCGACGATCCGGACGTCCACCTTCTTCGTCCGGTCCGAGCCGACCGGACGGAACTCCCCCTCCTGGAGGGCGCGCAGCAGCCGCTTCTGCCCCTCGAGCGGCATCTCGCCAATCTCGTCCAGGAAGAGAGTCCCCCCGTGGGCGAGTTCGAAGAGGCCGGCGCGGTCACGGTCGGCGCCGGTGAAGGCGCCCTTGCGGTGGCCGAAGAGGACGCTCTCCAGGAGGGTCTCCGGGATGCCCCCGCAGTTCTCGGAGACGAAGGCCGCGGAGGCCCGGGCGCTGCGGGCGTGGATCGCGCGGGCCGCGAGCTCCTTTCCCGTTCCGCTCTCGCCCAGGACGAGCACCGGGAAGTCCCCTTCGGCCACCCGCTCGATCTGGGCGAACACCTGCTGCATGACCGGGCTCGCGCCCACGAGGTCTCCGCAAGAATGGGTCCGCGCGAGCTCGGATTTAGCGAGATCGAGCTCCGTCCGCGCCGCCGCGAGCTCCTGCTCCCGGTTCTGGAGTCGTTCTTCGAGCCTGAGGTTCAGCTCTGCAAGACGCAGGTTGAGCTCGCTCACCTCCTGCCCGCGCCGCTCGAGCTCGTCCCGGCGCCGGCCGAGCTCGGCGACGAGCCGGGCGTTCTCGATCGAGAGCGCCGCCTGCGCCGAGAGCGACTCCAGGAACACGAGATCCGCCTTCCCGAAGACGCCCTCCTGAAAGCGATGGTCGAGGTAGATCGTGCCCAGGACCCGCCCCTCCGCGAGGAGCGGCACGCAGATCGTGGACTGGAGGGCGAGCTCGTGGACGCTTTTCATGTCGCAGAAGCGGGGGTCGCCGCCCGCGTTGTTCGTGAGGACCGACTGGCCGGTCTTCACCGCCTGCCGGATGATCGAGTGGCTCACCTTGAAGGAGGGTTTCAGGACCTCTTCGCGGTCGATGTTCCGGGCGACCTTGAACTTCACGTTCCCCTCCTCGACCAGGACGAGGAACCCGCGCTCGGCGCCCGTCGCCTCGATCGAGACGTCCAGGAGCAGCGCGAGCAGCCGGCCGAGGTCGCGCTCGGCCGCGAGGGCCCGGGCGACCGCCTCGAACTGGTAGAGCGCGTTCCGTTCGAGGACCACGTCGTCGAGCTTCCGTTCGGGCGCGGCGCTTCCCGCGCGCCGGAGCGCGGCCCGCACGACCGCGAGGTCGACCAGGACCTCGTGGACGTCCTCCCGCGCGAGAAACGACCGGCGAAGCGCGTCCGGGAGCCGGCCGGCGAGGTCCCCGATCCCCTTCTCGGCCGCCTCGAGCTCGACCAGGGCGCCGGCGTCGTCCCCGCGGGCAACCGCGAGCAGCGCGAGCCCGTGACGAGCGAGCCAGTGGAGCTCGCGGGCCGCGCGGGCCTCCCCGGCCTCGCGCGCCGCCGAAAGCGCCACGGCGAAGGCGCGTCCCGCCTCGTCCAAGTCTCCCTTCGCGAGCGCCGCGCGCCCGGCGAGCTGGACGATTCTCCCGACAAGCGTCCGGCCCGCGTCGCTTCTCGCGGCCGCCTCCCTCGCGCGGAGGACGAGCTCCGCCGCGCGTTCGATGTCCCGCCGGTCGGCCGCGAGCTCCGCGCGCGCGAGCAGCGCCCGCGCAAGGGGCCCCGCCGCCCCCAAGCGCTCGAGCGCTTTCGCAGCGGCAGCGAAGAGATCGTCCGCCTTCTCCCAGCGCCTCTGGGCGCGCGCGGCGTACCCGAGGAGGCGGCGGGCCTCGGCGGTCTCGGCATCGTCCCTGCTCCCCGCGGCGAGAAGGGGCTCCACGGCCCGGGCGGCTCGCTCGTGGAGTCCGAGGAAGAGGAGGAGCTCCGCCCGGTCGAGCGCGAGGGCCCGCTCCTCGCCCGAGCGAGCTCCTTCCCCGGAAGGCTCCTCGCGTGAGAGCTCCTCCAGGGCGGCCGCGAACTCCCCGCGCGCCTCTAGCTCGGCCGCCGTGCGGCGGGTTCTTTCGGGTCCGGATGGGGACGGGCTGCCGGGTGTCGTTTCCAGTTCCGCGTTCCGAGTTCCAGGTTCCGAGCTGCGAGGAGGGGTCCCTTTCCCCTCCTTCGGGCCATTATGGGACACGAACCGTCAAGCCACGAGCACCATGAGGACTCCGGCCGCCGCGCCGAGGGCGTAGCCCAGGACCTGGATCGCGCCGAGGTGGGTGGCGGCGACGCGGTTGGCCATCTCCTCGAGTTCCGCGACGTCGAGCGAGGCCGCGGCGCGTGAGACGCGCCCCTCGACGTCGAACCGCTCGAAGAACGGAGTGAGGTAGCCCTTTCCGATCCAGTCGCGCATGGCCGGTTTCGCCCGCGGGAAGAGCTCGCACGCGAGATAGTCGCGAAACGACTCGGCCCGCAGGTGAGAGACAAGGCGCGGAACGAGCTCCTTCTCGGCGATCTCATCCATCGACGTGAGGGTGAAGTCGCCGACCCGCCGGCGGAGGTCGTCCAGCCACTGGGTCTCGACGATCCGGTCGAAGAGCTCGCGCGTCATCGTGGCGAAGTCGGCGAGGATGTTGATCGCCCAGCGGCGGCTTTTGGGCTTGCCGAACTGGTCGCGGAGCGTCTGGCCGAACTCGTCCCAGTCCAGGATCGCGGTCGCCTCGGAGAGGCCGATCCCGAACGAGCGGAGCGCGCCCCCCTTCCGGTAGCGCTTGACCGCCTTGCGGATCAAGTCGACCAGGACCTCGGAGTGCTCGGCGAGGAACGCGAGAAGGAAGTCGGCGATCACCTCGCGGTTTTCCTGGTGGGAGAACCAGTCGTCGATCAAGTCTCCCGCGACCTTGCGGAAGTCCTGCGCCGAGACGTGCTTTTCCAGAAAGGCCGAGAGAGCTTCGGCGGTCTCGGGCGCCAGACGGCGCAGGAGGCCTGGCACCTGCCCCTCGAGGATCGGACGGAGCCCCTCGGCCGCGCGGTCCACGAGCTCGGGGTCCTCCAGGGCCGCCTGGGCGAGCCGGCCGAGCTCGTCCACGATCGCCTCGGGGGTCAGGAGCTTCGCCGCCACCTCGGTCCCGACCACCCGCGCGAGCTCCCCCTGGCGGGCCGGGATAAGACCCTGCCGCCAGATCCAGCACATGGGAAACCAGTCGAGGGGGCGGCGCGGCTTGAAGAGCATCTGGACGGCGAGGAAGTTCGTCCCGTACCCCACCGCCGCGGCGAGGAGGATCTGGAGCGGCCATCCGGCGAGTCCGGGGGGGAACGCGACAAGACGCGAGAACGCGAAGGCCGCGAGCGCGAGGGCGATCGTGGCCGCGGTGAGCGCCGCGCAGGCGATCTCCCCCGCCGCCCAGATCCGGGCGCCCCGGATCTCGCCGCCCTTGCGGACGATCCTCCATCGCGCGCCCCACCAGGACTCGCTCACGGAACGAGTCTACGCGGCCTCTCGGCGCCGCGGCCGGTCGAACGTAGAGTTATTCCTGCACGGGCCCGAAGGGCGCTCAGACGTCCTTCGCCACGGTAAAGACCGCCGCCAGATCGAGCTCGAAACCGGGCAGGAGCGCGGTTCGGTAGACCGACGCGGGTTCCTTCTCCTCCTCCGACCACTCGTCGCCCTGGCGGCGGAGGAACAGGGCCGTGCGCCGATGGGGATCGAAGATCCAGTACTCCCGTACGCCGGCGCGCAGGTACTCCTCGCGCTTCTCGCCGTAGTCCCGCTCCTCCTGCCCGCGCGAAACGACCTCGATCGCGATCTCGGGCGTCCAGGCGTCCCACGGGTTGTCCGACGGAGGGGGCGTGAGATACAGGGCGCGGTCCGGATGCCGCTCGGACTGAAGACCCGGCAGGCGGAGCGCGCAATCGGAGCCAGGGGCGAGGAAGTGGATGACGCCGGGATGCGCGACCTTGTAGACCCGGACCTGATCGTCGATCGCCTGCGTGAGAAGACCGTGCGAGACCCTCGGGACGTTCACCACGACGACCACCCCCTTGGCAAGCTCGTAGAGATAGCCCCCGCGTCCCTCGGCCCTCGCGAAATCGGCGAGGCTCATCCTGCGGCCGTGGTCCTCGGGGCCGAGCACGATCGACGGTGAACGAATGGCGGATGTCACGATCTGAGTATATCACGCGCCCGGCTGGCGGTCCGGGGCCTGCCGGGCTAAGACGGCGAAACCCCAGCCTTAGGGGCTGTGAGGAAATAAATGCGTCAACACCGAGGCCGAGCGAGGCGCCGCCAGGCAAGGCGCGCCGACGAAACAACCCAACGGAGTCGGTTGTTGAGGAGGCGCAACGCAGCCTGGCGG
>JACQVV010000229.1 GCA_016209595.1 Planctomycetota bacterium | reverse complement strand
CGAGGATCCGCTCGACGGCATCGATCCGCTCGGGGAAGTCGTCCTTGGAAACGTCGACGACGTGGAGGAGGAGGTGGGCGTCCTCCATCTCCTCGAGGGTCGCCTTGAACGCGTTCACGAGGTCGACCGGGAGGTCGCGGAGGAAGCCGACCGTGTCCGTGAGGATGATCTCGCCCTGGTGGGGGAACCGGAGGCGGCGGGAGGTGGGGTCGAGGGTGGAGAAGAGGCGGTTGTCGGAGAGGACCGAGCTGCGAGTGAGCGTGTTGAGGAGGGTGGACTTCCCGGCGTTCGTGTAGCCGACGATCGAGGCGACGGGAACGCCGTGCTCCTGGCGCCGGCCGCGGCGGAGGGAGCGCTGGTTCGAGACGCCGGCGAGCTCGCGCTCGAGATGGAGGATGCGGTCGCGGACTCGGCGGCGGTGGACCTCGAACTTCGTCTCGCCGGGGCCGCGCCCTCCGATCCCGCCGGTGAGGCGCGAGAGGGCGGTTCCCTTCTCCGCCATCCGCGGGAGCATGTAGCGGTACTGCGCGAGCTCGACCTGGAGTTTCCCGGCGCGGGTCGTGGCGTGCTGGGCGAAGATGTCGAGGATGAGCTGGGTGCGGTCGATGACTTTGAGGTCGGAGGCGTCGGTGATCGACTTGAGCTGGCGCGGCGTGAGGTCCTGGCCGAAAACGAGGAACTCGACGCCGAGCTGGAGGGCGCGCTGGAGGGTGTCCTCGAACTTCCCGGGACCGACGCCGAATCGAGGATGGAGGGCGGGACGGGTCTGGACGATTGCTTCGACGAGCTCGATCCCGGCGGTGCGGGCGAGCTCGCGCGCCTCCTCGATCCTCTCGGGGGCGCCCCTTTCGCCTGGGGCGCGGACGTAGACAAGCATCCCAGGGACCTGCCCGGTCGTGCGGGTCCGCTCGGCCTTCCTCTGGAACTCCTCCTCGACGTCGGCGATGAAGCGGGCAAAGTCGAGTTCGCGCCACCGGTCGGGACCGGCCTCCAGGACCTCGTGGAGCCGGTTCTCGGGGTTGGCGGGGAGGAGATGGGCCCAGGCGAGACGGCCGGGGCGCCCGTCGGGCAGGACCTCGATCGAGGCGACGAGGTCGAGGCGGAGCTTGGTGAGGTCAGTCAGGTCGTCGCTCCCGATCGGCTTCCCGGCGAGGTGGGTCCGCACGAGGCGGATCCCCCGGAAGTGCTCCGCGCTGGCGCGATGGCGGCCGATGTCGGGGAGGTAAACGCGGTGGTGGTCGCCGACGACGACCCAGCGGACCTGCCCCGTCCGGGCGACGAGGAGCGCCACGATCCGGTTGGTCTCGCGGGAGAAGGCCGACATCCGCGCGGCCATCTCGCTCCCCACGAGCTCCCCGCCACGCACCCGCTTGTGGTAGAGCTTCTTCAGTTCCTTCGTCTGGCTGGCTTTGAGCCCGGACAGGTTCCCGTGGAGCTGTATCGATCTCCCCCTTGGCCGGCCGCACGAATCGTAAGGCGGTCGCTTGCCAGAGTATAGCCGGGGCGGGATGATGCTTCCATGATGTCGGGCCGACGGTTGTTCTCGGGTCTTCTCCTGGCCGGGTGTTTCATCCTGGGCGCGGGGTGCGCGGGAACGGGCGGATCGGGGGCGCCCGAGACCCCGGAGGGGGAGCTCTCCAGGATCGTCGCCCGGCTCTTCGCGGCGTACGAACGCGAGGACGCGAGCGCTCTTCTTGCCCTCGTCGGGAGCGCGTTCGTCTCGGGGGATTCCAGCGGGAACGGATACCGCTACGCCGACGTCCCGCGCGCCCTGGCGGACGACTTCGAGGGCCTCGAAAGGATCCGTTTCAACGTGAAGATCGATCCGCCCCTTGTCCAGGCGGGCGGAAACGAGGCCCAGGTCGCCGTCGAGTGGGGGCGCCGGGC
Source organism: Planctomycetota bacterium (assembly GCA_016209595.1). Classification (GTDB taxonomy): domain Bacteria; phylum Planctomycetota; class JACQVV01; order JACQVV01; family JACQVV01; genus JACQVV01. Next base: position 5,814 of record JACQVV010000229.1, on the reverse strand, counting down.
GTTCCACGTGGAGGAGGGGGAGGAGCGCGTCGTGTCCGAGCGCCGTTCGACGATCCACCTGGCCCGGGAAGGCGAGGGAGGGATGTGGAGGATCGTCGCGGTCTATGGGGAGCCGATCTTCGCCCTGTCGAACCGGGAGGGAAGGATCCCGTAGCGAACGGCAGGACAACGTACTACGGAAACCGTGGTTTGGGCTTCGAAGCGAACGCCGAACGTCGAACGCCGAACGCCGAACGTCGAATTCGGGAGTTCAAAGTCCAGAGTTCGAAGTTCAGAGTTCGAAGTTCACGTGTAGCCCAAACCGCGCCCGCGGTAGCAACATAGGACAGGGATGCGCCCCGAGGACCGCGATTTTGTCACGATTGTCTCCGGCCTTCCGCGCTCCGGGACTTCGATGGTGATGTCGATTCTCGGGGCCGGCGGGGTCCCGCTCCTCGCCGACGGCCGCCGCGCCGCCGACGAGGACAACCCGCGCGGCTACTTCGAGTACGAACCGGTCAAGCGCACGCGCGAGGATCCATCCTGGCTCGAGGCCGCGCGCGGCAAGGCCGTCAAGATGGTCTACAAGCTCCTCTACGACCTTCCCCTCGACCGCGACTATCGCGTCCTCTTCGTGCGCCGGCGCCTCGTCGAGGTCCTTGCCTCCCAGGACAAGATGCTCGCGCGCCGGGGCGTCCAGGTCGAACCCATGGACCTCGATCGCTTCACGCGCCTCTTCGGCGCCGAGATCGAACGGGCGCGAGGCTGGCTCGCCACGCGGCCACGCTTCGCGGTTCTTGAGGTTGACTACAACGCGATGCTCGAGGACCCCGGTCGCTCGCTCGAAGCCATCGACCGCTTCCTGGGCGGCGGCCTCGACCTCGAGGCCATGCGCGGGGCGATCGATCCGTCACTCTATCGGCAGCGCCGGGAGTGATCGCAGCACGTTAGAGGCAGGCTGGAGGCCGGAGGGAAACTGGCGGCGCGCGCTCGGCCGTTCCTACAGCCTGGTCAGCGCCCGCTTCGCCCTGTTTCTCTTCTTTTCTTTGTTCCCGACCCCCGATCCCCGACCCCTGACCCCCGGTTAGAAGTGATAGTCGATCGTGAGCCCCATCTCGAAGTCGCGGAAGTCGAACCGGTCGAGGTCCGCGTCGACGTCGTTGTAGCTCATATCCAGTCCGACCCGGAGGTCGCCCCAGGGGATGTCGGGCGTGTAGGCGAAGTTCGCCCGGTAGCGGTCCTCCTTGCCGCTGTTTCCGCCTCCGATCGCGTCGTCGAAGCGGAGAGAGTAGCTCCAGGCGGCCGAGTAGTCGGCGAGGAACCGGCTGTCGCACCCCCAGATGTACTCGCGGACGCGCCCGACGTCGCCGTCTCGGCCGCGGACGCCGACCGAGGTGTCCTGGTATCGGAACTCGTGGTACGGGTTGACGGAGAGCTCCGGCTTCTCGAACTCCCAAGTGTAGCCGGCGCGCCCCGACGTCCGGTTCCCGTGCCGCGTCGCGGCCGTCACGTGGTCGCGATCCTCGAGGCGCTGGTAGTTCGCGCGGAAATCGAAGCCCCAGACCTTCGCGATCGAGAAGCCTGTGCGGTACGTGTCGGTCTGGTTCCGCACGACCTCCTTCTCGGAGTTCCGGAGCGCGATCCCGTAGCCGGCGGTGAAGGCCAGGCTGTCGAGGGCCTCGTTCGCGTTCCCTTCCAGCGGCCGGTAGCGCGCGTCCGAGGAGAAGTTTTGCACGAAGAACGTGTCGCGGTCCTTGTCGTCCACGTTGTTCTGCGTGAACTGGTAGAGAAAGGTCCAGTCCACCTTCTCGGGGAGGGGCACGTTCACCGACGCGCGGTAGGATCTGGTGTCGGGGGCGGCGGAGCCCAGGACCGTCCGGAAGCCGTCCTGGACTTCCTCGTATTCAAGGTTTGCGTTGACGCCCAGGGGGCCGGAGTAGCGGGCCCCGGTTCGCCAGGCGAACTCGCGAAGGAGAGGGGAGGGGCCCCCGGTAAAGCTCTCCCGCTCGACCCGGCTCCCGGCGAAGTCCCAGTAGAAGACCGTGTCGAACGGCGTCGAGACTTCCCCGTCGGTGCCGTAGACGGTCCCGTCTTCCGCGAGGGCCGCCTCCCGGTCGGGGTCCTTGTCGTTCGACCAGGCGATCGTGGCGCCGAGCGTGTCGAGGAAGGGCGCGACCTTCTCCATGGCCACTCTTCCTCCGGCGACCTGGCGCCGGTCGATCGGACCGATCTGCTCCTCGGGCTCCTCCCCGAAGAGGCCCGCGAAACGGAGCCGGCCGTCCCCGACTGGCAGGAACGCCTCGGCGCCGGGATAGACGGTGAGGTTGCGGGAGAGGACGAAGCGGTTGTAGTTCACCAGAGTGTCGCCCGCCTCGGCGCGGAAGACGTCGGGGCGCTCCAGGGCGAGAAAGCCGCGCTCGAAGCGCAGCCGGTTCTCGTTGAGCTGCCGCCTCTTCGCGCGTGACTGGAGGCGCGGGTCCTCGATGTGGCGGAAGAGCCCCTCGCCGACCAGGAAGAGGCGGTCGTAGACCTCGTGGTCGATGCGAAGCGTGAGGTCCTGGACGTAGTTCCAGCCCTGGCGCTTGATCGCCCTCGACGGGTTCCCGTGGAGGTCGTAGTACGAGAGGCGCGTGTGGTAATCGAGGGAGAGGTCGAAAGGGAGCCCCGGCTCCTCTTCGGCACCCGGAACCGCCCTCCCTTCCTCGAGCTTCCCCACGACCCTCGGCGGCGCCTCGCTGAACTCGATGTCCACCGCGGACGCTCGGGGGCCGAACGCCAGGAGCAAGGCGAGGGACAAGGTAGAGGGCAGCGCACGGGTCATTCTCCGGTCCATGTTCGCTGCTACCCTCCGAGCTTCGATCCCAGGGTCGCCGGGATCTCGAGCCTCGTGTTGATCCCTAGGCGCACGAGCGCGGGATCTCCCTGGAGGACCTCGATCTCGAGAAACAGGGCGGGGTCGCTCGAGTCGATCTTCGTTCCGGTGGCGTTGAGGACCCAGTCGTGCGCCTTGAACTCGGCCGACTCGACCTGCGCGGAGCCCTCGGCGAAGACGATCTTCCCGGAGCCGAACGCGAATCGGATCTCGGAGGACTTTCCCTCCGTACGGCAGTCGAGGCGCAGGCTCACCTTCCCCGCGCCGACGCGACCCTTGAGAGAAGCGGTGAAGGAGATCTTCTTCGGCGCGTTCGCCGGGTCCAGCCGGACGGGGTCGAGGCCGGTCCCAGGCGGCACGACGAGGAGGATCGCCCGGTCGGGAGAGGGAAGCGCTGGATAGAGGGGCATCGCTTCGACGGTCTCTGTCGAGCGCGACCCCCCGCCGGAGTCCTTCTTGCCCTCGTCCTTGCCAGAGGGCGAAAGGAGCAGGAAAGCCGCGCCGGCCAGCGCGGCGACCACCACGACCCCCACGACGACAAGCGTGGCCGACTTCGACCGCTCGGCCTGGCGAAGCCTCTCGACCGGCCGGGGCTTCCCCTCGGATTGCCCCTGCCTCAGGTCGGCGCCGCATTCGTCGCACCAGACCGCGTCGTCGGAGAGGGGAGTGTCGCACTTCGGACAGTGCCGGCCGCTCATGCGGAACATCTGGAGCGTCGTCGGACCGGAGACCTCCATCTGGTCGATCCCGCGCGGGACCTGGAGCGGGCGGCCGCAAGCCTTGCATTTTCCCTTCCTGCCGGCCTTGGCCTCGTCGAAGACGTAGCTCTTGCCGCACGCGCACTGGACCTGGATCGGCATGGATAGGATGATAGCACCCCTTGCGCCGCTGGCAACCGAGCAGTGGTGGAACGACACGGAGAATTTTCGACATGACCCTGGACGCGCGAGTGAAGATCCCCGAACCGCGAAACGAGCCCGTTCTTTCCTACGCCCCGGGAAGCCCGGAACGCGCCGAGATCAAGAAGGCTCTGAAGGCCGTCTCCACCGAGAAGATCGAGATCCCGCTCGTGATCGGAGGGAAGGAGGTTCGCACGGGCCGCACGGCGAACCAGGTCATGCCGCACGACCACAAGAGGATCCTCGCCACGGTCCACCTCGCGGACCGGACCCACCTGGAAACCGCGATCCGCGCCGCGGTCGAGGCTCAAGCCTCCTGGGCCGCGATGGCGTTCGAGGACCGGGCGGCGATCTTCCTGCGGGCGGCCGAGCTCCTCGCCGGCCCGCGGCGCTGGGTCGCGAGCGCCGCGACGATGGCGAACCAGTCGAAGACCGTCCACCAGGCGGAGATCGACGCGGCGTGCGAGCTCATCGACTTCTGGCGCTACAACCCGTACTACGCCCAGGAGATCTACTCCCAGCAGCCGCTCTCCGCCCCTGGCGTCTGGAATTACCTGGAGTTCCGGCCGCTCGAGGGGTTCGTCCTCGCCGTCACGCCCTTCAACTTCACCTCGATCCAGGGGAACCTGCCGACGTCCCCTGCGATCCTGGGAAACGTCTGCCTCTGGAAGCCCGCGTCCTCCGCCATCCACAGCGCCTGGCACATCTTCAAGGTCCTCGAGGAGGCCGGACTGCCGCCGGGCGTGATCAACTTCGTCCCCTGCTCCGGAAAGGACGTCGGCTCGACCGCCATCGCGAGCGAGCACCTCGCCGGCGTCCACTTCACGGGCTCGACGGACACCTTCCACGACATCTGGCGGAGGGTCGCCGAGAACCTCCCGCGCTACAAGGGCTACCCGCGCCTCGTCGGGGAGACCGGCGGGAAGGACTTCGTCTTCGCCCACCCCTCCGCCGATATCGAAGCACTCGTCACGGCGCTCGTCCGTGGCGCGTACGAGTACCAGGGGCAGAAGTGCTCGGCGGCGAGCCGCGCCTACTTCCCCGCCTCGATCTGGGGGCGCCTCAAGGAACGGCTGGTCGAGACGATCCGGAGCATCCGGATGGGCGACCCGGCGGATTTCACCAACTTCATGGGCGCGGTGATCGACAAGAAGTCGTACGACTCGATCAAGTCCTACACCGACCTCGCGCTCTCCGACCGCGCCTGCCAGGTCCTCGCCGGCGGGAAGTGCGACGATTCGATGGGGTACTTCATCCAGCCGACCCTCGTCCAGTCGACCGACCCCCGCCATCGCCTGATGAAAGAGGAGATCTTCGGGCCCGTCCTCACCGTCTTCGTCTACGAGGATGCTCGGATCGAGGAGGCCCTCGACCTCTGCGACACCGCGAGCCCCTACGCGCTCACCGGGTCGGTCTTCGCCCGGGACCGGGCGGCGATCGCGCACATCCGGTCGCGGCTCCGGCACACGGCCGGGAACTTCTACATCAACGACAAGCCCACGGGTGCGGTCGTCGGCCAGCAGCCCTTCGGCGGCGCCCGAGCGAGCGGCACGAACGACAAGGCCGGGAGCGTCCTCAACCTGCTCCGCTGGGCGAGCGCCCGGACGATCAAGGAGACCTTCGTCCCGCCGCGGGACTACCGGTATCCGTTCCTGGAGCCGGACTAGATCCCCGTTCTCAGAGGAGTTCCGGATCCGGGGGGTCGGGACGGTGTTGCAGAACCCCACGGATGCGGCCTGGGAGGCGATAACGAGCCGCACGCTCGAGAACCCGTCCCGACGGTCCGGTCAAAGTCGGCTTGCTCGTACTCGTAGTCGTTGTCGTGGTCGCACTCGCAGGCGTTGTCGCTATCGGTCGAGGTGGCTCCCGGTTTCGATCACGAGAACGAGGACGAGTCCGACACCGACTACGAGTCCGAGTCCGAGTGGAGATGACCCCCGCAAGGTGCGGTCCACGGGTTGGACTACTTTGACGTAACCCTGAACCCGTCCCCTGGGGTGCATGACCGATATTGCGAGTCGCTTCGCCCTTCGAACTCGCACTCGTCCTCGGGTTCGTTCTCGT
>JACQVV010000241.1 GCA_016209595.1 Planctomycetota bacterium | reverse complement strand
GCCCACCCCGACGTCTTCAACATGCTCCTCCAGATCATGGAGGAGGGGCGCCTCACCGACTCCTTCGGCCGGCACGTCGATTTCAAGAACGTCATCCTCATCATGACCTCGAACATCGGGGCCGACATGATCAAGAACCAGGTCACGCTGGGCTTCCAGAAGACGAGCGAGGACCGGACCTACGAGGGCATGAAAAAGATGCTCGAGTCGGAGGTCGAGAAGCACTTCCGTCCCGAGTTCGTGAACCGCGTCGACGACATCATCGTCTTCCACTCGCTCAACCGCGAGGACATGAAGGTGATCATCGACATCGAGCTCAAGGACGTGAAGAAGCGTCTCGCCGGCCAGGGACTGGAGTTCAGCCTGACCGACGAGGCCAAGGAGTTCGTGATCGACAAGGGATACAACCCCGACTTCGGCGCCCGGCCGCTGCGCCGCGCGATCGAGCGCCTGATCGAAGACCCTCTCTCCGAGGCGATCCTGAAGAACGAGTTCGGCGAGAAGAAGCACATCCGGGTCCGCGTCCGGGACAGGACGATCTTCTTCGACCCCTTCTCCACGGAGGAGGAGGCGGTCGCCGCGGACGAGCTCCACGAGAAGAAGGAGAGGCCGGCCGGCGAGGTCGAACGCGGCCCAGTCGGCTTCGCCTCGGGAGCGCAGAAGGAGCCGGCCCGGTAGCGGGAGCTCCGCACGGGCTCCCCTTCACCATGCGGATCGCCGCGACGCTCTTCGTCCTGGCGCTCTGCGGCACTGCGCTCCTCGCCCAGGAGGACGGCGAGAAACCAGGCGATCTCGTCCGCTTCCAGGGGATCGAGATCGACCTCGCGAAACGGGAGATTCGGATCGAGGGGCGCTTCCTCCTCGACCGGGGCCTGGTCGAGCTTTTCGCGACGGCCGAGGGAGGCAAGGAGCACGAATCGATCCTCGCCCTCGCGTGCAAGCCCAACCGCCTCCAGACCGGCCTCATCCTCCTGGGGCTGGAGAAGGGGACGGGAGTCCGATTCCAGGGGGAGAAGGCCACTCCCACGGGAAGCCTCGTGGACCTTCTCGTCCGATGGAAGGACGCGGAAGGCAAGGAGAAGGAGGCCTTCGCCGAGGACCTCGTCTGGGACACGAAGCAGGGCCGCGCGATGCCCCGCGCCGGCTGGGTCTTCGCCGGGAGCCGGTTCGTGACCGACCCCGGGACCGGTGCGGAGGTCTTCATGGCCGACATCTCGGGTTCAATGGTCGTCACCTTCCACGACCCGGACGCCATCCTCGACACGCCCGCGGCCGAGGGGGCCGACGACACGGTCTACGCCGTCCACACCGAGGCAGTGCCGCCTCCCGGGACGAAGGCAACCCTCGTGGTGCGGCCGCGCGACGGCGCGGCGCCCGGGAGGGATGGCGGGGACGGGAACGGAGACGAGGGAGACTAGCGTGACCTCCGCCGGCGCACGACTGGACGAGCTCGCGCGACGAATTGGCCGGCGGGAGGACTGGAAGGCGTTCCTCGTCGCGGGAACCGGCGCGAGCGCGGGCGCGGCCCTCCTGGGACTCGCGGCAAGGGGCTTGTCGGGGGCGACATGGCCCGCACTGCCGTTCGCGCTCGCAGCGGCCGGGCTCGCCGCGGGATTCGCCGTCGCACGCCGTCGCGCGCGCGCGATCGGACGGTTCGAAGCGGCGGTCGTCGCCGACGCCCGGCTCCAAACAGCCCAGAGCGTGGCGGCCTGGGTCGAGGTCGAGCGCACCGGCCCGGCGTCGCTTGCCGCGGCGCTCGAGATCCGCATCCCGCCGTTCGAGCCCGCCGGGCTCGTCCGGCCGGTCCCGCGCTCGCTCGTGGCGCTCTCGGCCTTTTCGCTCGTCTTCCTCGCGGCGCTTTCCTTTCTCCTCGGGCCTCCCGAGGATCCGGCCGCTGTGGAACGAGAGCACCGCGCCCGGGTCCTGGCAAGCGAGAAGGATCGGATCGAGCAGACGGCTCGCGCGCTTCCCCCGGGTGCCGACCTCGCCCGTGAGATGGACTCGCTCGCCGCCGCGCTCGCCGCGCCGGATCCCGATCTTGCGGAGATCCGGGAGAAGGCCGAGGCGCTAGCCCGGCTGGCCGCAGAGGAGCGGGCGAACGCGCTCGCCTCGGTCGAGATCCGTCAGGAGCTCGCGGCCGACCCCGCGACTCGCGCCCTCGCGGACGCCGCAGCCGGCGGCAAACCGGGCGATGTGCGCGATGCGCGCGCGAGCTACTACCCGGGGGCCGGCGCGGGAAGCGGGTCGGACGGCGGGAAGGCCGCCCGCGAGGCCGCGGCCGCGACGCTCGCCGAGCTCGCTCTCCGGGCCGGCGAGGGCACGCCGCTCGCGGCGGCACTCGCGGCCTCGGCCGAGGGACTCGACGCGGGAGACGACTCACGCTTCGACACAGACCTCGCGAGGCTTGCCGCGGCACTCCAGAGGGATGACTCCCGGGCGCTCCAGGCCGCCGAGTTCCGGCTCCTGGCCACCGCCCGCCGGGCCCGCGAACTGGAGGAAGGACGTGGCGGGCTCGGTCTCGCGCTCCGGTTCGGGGGCGAAAACCCGGCCGGACGCCGTGGCCGGCTGGAGTCCTCATCGAACCTCCACATCCCTGCAGACGTTGAAGATCCCCGGACCGGGAGTTCCCCTCGTGTTTCTACCGTGCGGCGGGAACCGCCGGCGGCCGGGGAACCGGAGGTCCGGACCCTGGTCGAGCCTGCATGGGATCCCGAACGCCGTGCGGCGCTCGCGAGGTTCTATCGCGCAAACGACGAGCGGCAGCCCAGGAGAGAGGATGGCGGACGGTGATGCCCCTTCAACCGCCTCAGAGCACGACGGAACAGCTGAGTTGGCGCGGTAGGAGAAGAGGGGAGGGGGCCGCTGGCACGGCGTTCGCCCTTTCCGGCAATGCACTCACATACGTGAGGCCCGCGAACGCCGTGCCGGCGGTAGGAAGGGGGAGGGGGCTGTTCCCCTCCCCCTGAAGAAGGAACCGAGGTGAGCGAGCCACGCACGGGAGTCTGGTTCCTCGGCGCCTGCGGCGCGGTCGCGACCACGGCCGCGGCCGGCGCCCGGGCGCTCGCCGCCGGCCTCGCGGAGCCCACGGGGCTCGTGACCGAGCTCGCGGACTTCGCCGATCTCGATCTCGTCCTCTTCGACCGGCTGGTGTTCGGAGGCCACGAGGCCCGCGACACGACTCCCCTCGCCTCGGCCCGGGCGATCGCCGCGGTCGGGGGCTCGATCCCAGCCCACCTCGTGGAGACGCTCGAGTCGGAGCTCGCGGCTCTCGCCCCGAACATCCGTCCCGCTCCGGTCCTCGACACGAGCCGGGCGATCCGCGATCTCCCCGGAGCGCGCGTCCCCTGCCCGGCTAGCGCCCGAGAGGTCGTCGCCCGCGTAACCCGGGACATCCGCGAGTTCGTCGCGAAGCACGACCTCGCGCGGGCCGTGGTCGTCAACGTCGCCTCGGCGGAGTCCTCCCGTCCCCGCCAGGCCGCCGAGGCCGGATCGCTTGAGCGGCTCGAGTCCTTCCTCGACCGCGCCGCCGCGGACGACCTTTCCCCCGGGCTCCTCTACGCCTACGCCGCCCTCCGGGCCGGATGTCCGTTCGTGAACTTCACGACCGCCGCGGGCACGGAGCTCCCCGCCCTCTCCGAGCTCGCGCTCGAGATGGGTCTCCCCCACGCGGGGAGGGACGGGAAAACCGGCGAGACCCTCCTCAAGACGACGCTCGCCCCCATGTTCCTCGCGAGGCACCTCCGGGTCCTCTCCTGGGAAGGGCACAACATCCTGGGCGGCGGCGACGGACAGGTCCTCTCCGACGAGACGAACCGCGCGGCCAAGACTCGATCGAAAGACCGCGCCCTTCACTCCCTCTTCGGCGCCCGACCCCCGCATACCGGAGTGCGGATCGACTACGTGCCGTCGCTCGGCGACTGGAAGACCGCCTGGGACTTCGTCCACTTCGAGGGGTTCCTCGGCGTCCGGATGATCCTCCAGCTCCTCTGGCAGGGGTGCGACTCGGCCCTCGCCGCGCCGCTCGTCCTCGATCTCGTGCGCCTCGCGGACCTCGCCCATCGACGGGGCGAGGCGGGCCCCATGGCTCACACCGCCTGCTTCTTCAAGGACCCGATCGCATCCGGGGAGCACGACTTCCACCGGCAGCACGACGCTCTCGCGCGGTACGTCCACGGCCGCGTGACCGTGTAGTCCGTGGGGAGGCGAGCGACCCGCGCCCAGCCGCGCATCCTCTTCGTCGGTCCTCTACCGCCACCGCCGAACGGCATGACCGTTTTCACGCGGACGGTCCTCGCCGCTGGGCTCCCCGGGCTAGACGTTCTGCACCTCGACACGTCCGACCACCGGGGAATCGGAAATGTGGGCCGCCTCGACCTCGTCAACGCATGGAACGCCCTCCGGCACCTCGTGGCGCTCGCCGGGCGCCTCCTCGCGTACCGGCCCGACGTCCTCTACCTGCCGATTGCTCAGGGGCGGCTTGGGTATCTCCGGGACGGCCTCTTCCTCGTCCTTGCCCGCCTCGCGCGCGTTCCTGCCGTCGTCCATCTTCATGGGAGCGCGCTACGCGCTTTTCACGACTCGACCGATCCCGTGACGCGCGCGTTTCTCTCCTCGACGCTCTCGGCCGTGAGTCACGCGATCGTCCTCACCGAGTCCCTCCGCGACCAGTTCGAGCCGTTCGTGCCGGCGGACCGGATTCGCGTCGTCGAGAACGGAGTGGAAGGCCCGGCCGATCCGGCGACGCTTCCCCACGAGGGCCTCCGCGTCGGGTACCTCGGCCTCCTGGCGCGCGAGAAAGGGACGCTCGCGCTCCTGGAGGCGTCGCTTCTCGTGCTCGAGGCGCGGCCGGAGGTCCGATTCGCGTTCGCCGGCCACTGGTACGCCGAGAGTGACCGCCAGGCAGCGGAAGCGATCCTCGCTCGCCGCCCCGAGCTCGCCCACCGGGTCGAGTTTCCCGGCCCTCTCGACGGCGAGGCGAAGGAGCGCTTCCTCGCCTCGCTCGACCTCTTCGTCTTCACGCCGCTCGGCCTCGAAGGGCAGCCCCTCATCCTCCTCGAGGCCATGGCCCGCGGCCTTCCGCTCGCCATCCATCCAACAGGTGGGATCGCGGAAACCGCGCCCGAGACCGAGAACGCGGTCCATATCCCGCGCCCCGAGCCCCCCGCGATCGCCCGCGCAATTGTCGACCTCCTCGGCGACCCCCACCGCCGCCGCGCCATGGGCTCCGCCAACCGCGCTCGCTATCTCGCGCGCCACACGCCCGCCGCCTGCGCCGCGCGACTTGCCGAAGTGCTCGCCCGCGCCGCGCGGGAGCGCGAGACCCGAGACTCTCCCTACCGCCCACGCAGCCGCGCTTCTCCTGATGGCATATGTTGACTCTCTCTCCTGATCGGGTTAGCATATGACATCTATCACGAGACACGATTCGCCGGATGGTAGTGTCTTCCATGAGGTTCTCTCCGAGCACAGAGTCGTTTGCTACGTCCACTGGAAACCCCTCGCGCGCAGATGGATCGAGCAGAATCTCCCCGGCTGGGGCATTACGGCGATCGTCCAGCTCATGTGGCAGTGGGTCGACCGCGGAGGAGAGGTCGATCGCGTGGAAGAAACGAAGGAGGAGTACCGAGACAAGTGGACGCATCACTATGATCTACGAATCCCCGTCAAAGACAGACGGGTCTACGTCGAGACTCGCCTGGACATCGAGGACAAGGTCGCCTACGTGGTGAACGTCCATGATCCATGAGCAAGCTGCCGGCGGGCCGCGCACCCCCGCCGACGAGAGTCGCCCCCAGTCCCGGGCCTTTTCGAAGCCCCCGAAGTGCCCCAACTGCGGCAAGCGGGCACTCATGAACGGCGCGGCCGACTATTCCACACGGGCCAAGTACGACGGCCGACCCTACGAACTTCATCTGGAGAAGCTCCCCGCTCTTGTTTGCTCAGAGTGCAACGAACACGTTTTCGGGGTCGATGCGGACGATCTCATCCAGGATGCTCTGCGAGCCAAGGTCGGCGTCCTTTCCCCCAAGGAGATTCGCGACGAGAGGACGAGCCTCGGGCTCACGCAGAGCGAGCTGGCCGAGGCGCTTGGCATCGCCGAGACGTCCGTCTCGCGATGGGAGTCGCGCGCCGTGATCCAGTCGAAGAGCATGGACCGGTTCCTCCGGGTCTTCTTCCGGTTTTCGGAGGTCCGGGAGTACCTATCGCCGAAGACCGCTGAAACACCGGCGACCCCCTCCGTTGCGCGGCCGGACTCCCTGCCCGACGACATCGGGAAGTGGATGAAAGACCCCATGAGCCCGGACAAGGCGGGCAAAGCTATCGGCCGGCTCGCCCACCACTTCGGCGAAGAGATCGCCCCCGAGGTGCAGTCTGCGCTTCGGGCGTTGGACCGCGAACGCAGCACGTTCATTCTAACCGGCGTGTTGCGGAGCGTATGGGCCGCGCCGGCCGCCGGCGATCTCCCGGGCGCCAAGGCTTCCAAGCAAGCGCTGCCTGCCGCCGGCGAGGTTCGCGCGCTGATCGAATCGGTCGTTGCGTCCTCGGGGCTCTCACCGGCGTCCGAGCCGGGGCTATCCCCGTCGCTCGCGATCGCCCGCATCGCCCGGTTCTTCGAGGCGAGCCTCTCGAGACTCGAGGACGCTGGATCGTACCCCCGGAAGTAGAGAGGCTCGCGCGTCGGGAGGTCGCCGAGTGGCCCATCTTGCCGAGGAAAGCCCTCGCTGGAACAGGGGCTAGGGAAGAGGAAGTGCGAGCGGTACGATGTTCGCTCCATGAAGCAGGTCCTCCTCGATCCGAAGACGGGCGACGTCCGGGTCGCCGACGTCCCTCCTCCCGTTCTCGAGAGGGGGATGGTCCTCGTGGCCAACCGGGCAAGCCTCATCTCGACGGGCACCGAGCGGGCGAAGGCGGCGGCGGCCGAGAAGGGCCTCTTCGGCAAGGCGCTCGCGCGGCCGGACCTCGTGGGCAAGGTCCTCGATCGGATCGAGAAGGAGGGAGTCGTCGCCGCCTGGCGGGCAGTGAAAGACCGTCTCGAGCGGCCGATCGAGCTCGGCTACTCCGCGAGCGGGGTCGTCGTCGAGGCGGACGCCGGCGCGATCGGGCTCTCTCCGGGCGACCGGGTGGCCTGCGCGGGCGGCGGGTACGCGCTCCACGCCGAGCTCGTCCGGGTCCCGGCGAACCTCGCGGCGAGGCTGCCGGAGGGCGTCGCTTTCGAGGCGGGCGCGTTCGCGGCGCTCGGGGCGATTGCGCTCCAGGGGGTCCGCCGGGCGCGGGCCGAGGTGGGCGAGACCTTCGCCGTCGTCGGGCTGGGGCTCGTCGGGCTCCTCGCCATCCAGGTCCTTCGTGCAGCCGGGTGCCGCGCGATCGGGATTGACCTCGACCAGGCGAAGGTGGACCTCGCGCGTTCGCTCGGCTTCGAAGGGAGCCGCCAGCGCCACGACCCCGCCCTCGAGGAGGCCGTGCGCGCCGCCACGGCACGCCGCGGGCTCGACGGCGTCCTCGTCACGGCCGAGAGCCGGAGCGGCGACCCGCTCGTGCTCGCGGGCGAGCTCGTGCGGGAGCGCGGCCGGGTCGTGGTCGTGGGGGGCGTCCGGATGGACTTCGACCGCGAGCCCTACTACCGGAAGGAAGTGGACCTCGTCTTCAGCCGATCCTACGGGCCGGGACGCTACGACCGCGAGTTCGAGGAGAAGGGGCTCGCCTACCCGCATGCCTACGTGCCCTGGACCGAGAAGAGGAACATGGAGTGTTTCCTCGATCTCGTGGCCGCGGGATCCGTCCGGACAGAACCCCTCGTGACCGAGCGCTACCCGGTCGAGGAGGCTCCCCGGGCGTACGCACGGCTGACGGATCCCGAACGACCGGCGGTGGCTCTCGTCCTCGCGTACGCGGACGAGACCTCGCCCACCGCGACCGGCCCGCGCATCTACGTCCCCGAGGAGCGCCGGAGCTCCACGGGTCTCGCGGTCGGCTTCGTCGGGGCAGGACGATTCGCGAGCCAGTACCTTCTCCCTCACCTCGCCCGGCGCTCCGACGTGCGCCTGGCGGGACTCCTCAACGCCACGGGCGCGAGCGTCGAGCACGCCCTGCAGCGGTTCCCCTTCTTCCGCGGCTACTCTTCGCTCGAGGAGCTACTGGGCGACGGCGGCGTCGATGCGGTCTTCATCGCGACACGCCACGACCACCACGCCGAGTTCGTCGCGCGGGCGTTGGAGGCCGGAAAGCACGTCTTCGTGGAGAAACCGCCCGCGCTCGACCGGGAGAGCCTGGCGAAACTCCGGGCGGCCGTCTCCGCCCACCCCGACCGGGTCTTCATGGTCGGTTTCAATCGGCGTTTCTCGCCCGCGGTGGCGCTCCTCGCGGATCACATCGCCTCCCGGGCCGGGCCCGCCGTGATCTCCGTACGTGTCGCCGCCGGACCTCTTCCGGACGACCACTGGCTCCTCGACCCCGAGTACGGGGGCGGACGGCTCGCCGGGGAGGCGTGTCACTTCGTCGATCTCGTACGCTTCCTCGTTCGAAGCGAACCGGTGCGCGTCGTCGCGGAGCGGGTCGCCGATCTCGCCGACTCCTCCCGGACCGCCCAGGATTTCGCGCTCTCGGTCGGCTTCGCCGACGGATCGCTCGCCAACCTCGTCTACACCTCGCGCGGCGCGGCCGCGACGGGGAAGGAACGGATCGAGGTCTTCGCGGGCGAGAGGACGGCCATCCTGGAAGACTACCGCACGGTCTCGCTCGCGGAAGGGAGGAAAGTCCGCACGGTCCGCCCGCCGCGCGGGGACAAGGGTCATCGCGCAGAGGTGGGCGCCTTCGTCGATGCCTGCCTCGCGGGAGGCCCATCGCCGGTCCCGCCCGAGGAGTCGCTCGCCGCGATGGACCTCGTCTTTGCCGCGACCCGATCGCTCGCCCTTGGCCGCCCCGTGGACGTTTCGCCGGGCGCGTAGTCGCCCGGCCGCGCCCCCGGCGCTCCGCCAGCGGGCGGCGAGGTCGCTCGACAGGCTCGCGGCCTGGTGCCGGGAGCGCGACTACCGCGGCGCGGATCCCTACGACGGACTGGCGAGTCCGATCGCGCGGGCGTTCGACCGCCTGCCGTATTGCAGGATCCTCCGTCTCGCATGGACTCAAGGCTTCAAGCACCTCCCGATCGACCTCCGGAAGCTCGCCGGCATCCCGCCGCTGGAGAACGCGAAGGCCCTCGCCCTCTTCATCGAGGGATT
>JACQVV010000221.1 GCA_016209595.1 Planctomycetota bacterium | reverse complement strand
GGGTCGACGCGGGCGTGGTCGGGCGCCCCGAACTCGGAGGGCAGGAGGGACGACTTGTCCTTCCCCTTCCCGCCGAGCGCGTCACACCCGACGACCGCAACGCAGGAGACGATGAGAAGCCAATGGAGGCGCATGTCCCGCTATCCTGCCGCTACTGGAACTTGAATGTCTTCTTGTTCTTCGACCACCAGCCCTTCCAGTCCTCGAACTTCTGGTGCTGTTCCCCGGTCAGCGAGGAGAGCGCCGCGATGAGCGTCCCCTCGGACTGGCTGCGCTGGGACTCCTTCGGCTGGTCCTCGGGCGGGACCGTCGCGTCCGGTGCGGGCCTCCCGGAGTTGACCGGCTCGAACAGCTTCACGAGCGACTCCACCGCCTCGACGAAGCGCAGCCGGCCCATGGCATCGATTCCGGAACGCGCGATCTGGCAGGCGCGCTCGTCGTCGAAGCGGTTGATGCGCGGGCGGATGATGCCCTCCAGGATCTTGACCGTCGACTTGTCCTGGATGCCGCCGAGCTGGCGGACGATCTCGTAGGCGGAGTCGTTCTTCTCGTTCGCCTTGAAGGCCTTCTCGAGCACGCCCGCCACCTTCATGTTCCCGCTCTGGCCGAGGAGCATCGCGGCCTTCGTCTTCACCATGACGGTTTCGCTGCCCGTGTTCAGCACCTTCCCGATGACGTCGACGACCTTCTGCTCGCCGCAGAGGCCGTTGAAGATGTCGAGCGCGGTGGTCCGCATCGACTCGTCCTTCGCCTTCTGTCCCGCGGCGTACTCCTTGGTGAACCGCTCGATCGCGGCCTTGACCGGGTCCTCCTGCTGCTTCCCCAGATCGCCGCCCACCCCCTGCGCCCAGGCCCCCGCCGAGATCACGAGGACGAGCATGCCCGACAACCAACCCCGATGGCGCCTCATCGCAATCCTCCTATCGATCCCCCCGTGACTACTTCATCTCTTTCACGACCAGGTCGTCGAACCAGGCCTTCCCCTCCGCCGCCCCCTCGACCTGGAGCCAGAGCAGGAGGGTGACCTGGGTCGGAGCCTTCGACAGCGTCAACCCCTTCACGGCCAGCTCCTCCGTCGTGTGGTACGGGAGCTGGCACCAGGACGACTTCTCCTCCTTTGCCAGCGTCAGCGCAAGCATCCCCGTGTCCGGCGGGAACTCGCCGCCGGGAGGCCCGATCACGCCCAGGAGGTTTCCCAGGACCTCGTCCTGGCCGATGTGATACTGGACCTGGATCCCCGCCCGGACCCGCCCGTCCCCCGCGCGCTTCTTCCCCTCGAATCGCACCCACCCGTCGATCCAGATCCGCGAGGTGGTCACGTCCACGGTCTGGACCAGGCACTGCGAGGACTCCCCGCCCTTCGAGTCGATCGGCCCGAGCTTCGCCGAAAGCGTCCCCGTGCGGAAGGCCGCCGCTTCCGCGACCGCGTCCGACCAGGCGACGACGTCGTCGTGGCGGTTCGGACGGTACTCCCATCCCACGAGGCCGTCGACCTCCAGGTCCCCGTTCACCAGCAGGTTCGGCGTGGAGGGCTCCGAGATCGGCTTGCCCGGAGGGGCCGGGGCCTCCTTCGAGCAGCCGGCGACGAGCAGGGCCAGGGCGAGAATGGCGGAGCGTAGCATGGTGAATCAGGCTATTTCACGCCGGGGAGGACCGGGAGTCAAGATCGATGCGTCCCTACCTCGCCCTGACCCTCTCCTCCAGGTCGATCAGGAGCCCCCAGTTGGGCCTGGTGACGCTCTGCTTGTCGTTCGCGCTCCTCTCCCCCCCGATCGAGTACAGGTCCGTTCCCCCCGCGTTGAACACCAGCCCGAAGCTCCCCGTCTTCCCCGCCCCCGACGTCCCTCCCCTCCCCTGGCTGTCCGCCTTCGCGTAGGTCGAATCGTCGCCCCCGAAGTCGACCAGCGCCCCGATCCCCCCCTCGTTCCCCGCCCCCTGCGACACCGTCCCCGCGTGGTAGCTGTCCTTCCCCGCGTAGTCCGCCAGCACGCCGACCGCGAGCCCGTGTCCGCACCCCTGCGAGAGCCCGACGAGCGCGCAGTCGTACGCGTCGTTTCCCTCCCCCTCCACGAG
>JACQVV010000220.1 GCA_016209595.1 Planctomycetota bacterium | reverse complement strand
TCGGTTGTTGAGGAGGCGCAACGCAGCCTGGCGGCGCCGCAGCCGGCCGAATGTAGCAGTTATTTCCTCACAGCCCCTAGAGGCTAGCCGCTCCAGCATGCCGCAGGGTTGCGCCGGTCGATCTACCGGGAGTAGGATCCAGGCATGGAAGAGGAAACCCTGAAGATTCGATTCCTGATGCTGGACGAGGGACTGGCACGAGCGCTCGCCCCCGTGCCCGAGTTCCGGACCGGATACCTGATGCTCCTGGACAAGCTTCCCCCGCCGCTCCCCCCTCCTGGAGGTCCGCGCACGGGAACATCCCCCGACGCATGCCGGTTGTCGTAGCGATTCGCGTCGAGCGAAGCTCAACCCCGGGCGCGCTCGAGAGCGCCGCGATCCTGAACGGCGGATTCGGCTCCGAAGTGCCGTGCCTTCTCCTCCCGCGTCAGGCGGCTCTTCTCCTCTTCCCGGAATACCCGGCCGGGATGGTCCCCGTGGGAGGGGCGACCGCCGGGGGTCGAGCGACTTTTCTCGCCTCCAGGGAGGAACTCGCCGCTCGCGTTCGAGAACCCGATCGGGACGGACCGGCGATCGCGTTCCGCGTGGTCGTGAGCGAGCACGACGACGAGATCCTCGTCTCGGACTCGGGGATCGACGCCTTGGGCGTCGAAGTGAAGAAGCACGGCGAGGGCCTCTGGCGCTTCGACGGCGAGACGCGTATCCGGCGCAGCGTCCCCAGGCGCCGGTGGTAGGACGCACGGGGGCCTCTCCCGACCGGCTCGCGGCGCTTCGCTCCTCCGGGGCGCTCGGCTAGCCCGCCGACTCCCGCAGCCTCAGCAGGATCCCGAGGAGGGAGCGAAGGTCCTCGAGCCCCCCTACTAGAATCTCGTACACCGTCCTGTCGTCGATGCGATCGTACAGATGGACCACGCGGTTGCGGAAGGCGAACATCGGCCGGAACCGGACCCTCTCCTCCGCCCGAATCTTTCCCGCCTCGTGCAACACGTCGAGGATCTCCGTGCTCGTTGCAGGAGAACGGAGTCCCAGCCGTGCGATGAGATACGAAGCGATATCGATCAGCGCCTGGATCGCCGTCTGGAGGAGGTGGAGCGCCGTCTGGACGTTGCGATAGTCCCCCACGAACTCCTCGTAGCTCGAATGGGGGATCCCTGCCAGCCATTCCAGGTTGCGCGTGACGACGTCTACCTTTCCCTGAATCTGATCGAGGGTCATGGCAGCCCCAGCCGCCGGCGGATTCCCTGATTGATCTCCCCGAGGTAGATCTCATACGTTGGCAGGAAATCGATCGCGCGGACGATCGTGTCCGATTCCCAGTCGACGCGCCGCTCGCGGTCCTTCTCATGGATGAGCCTGCCGGTCGTGAGCACCACGTGCTGGAACGGCAGCCCCTGAAGCTCGATGAAAATGAGATCCACTTCGACCGGCCCGATCGCACGGCCGATGTCGCGCTCGAGAAGCGCCAGCTCCTCGCCCAGCCTCGCCGGATCGGGACGCCGTCTCACGGTCAGGATCGCGAGATCGAGATCCGAATCCCGCCGGGCCCGGCCCTGCGTACGCGAGCCGAAGAGCCAGACCGCGGCGATCCACGGCCTCGCCGCGAAGATCGACTGGAGCGCCTCGGCGATCCGGTCGTTCTCCGAGTCCAGCGCGGCCGTCGAAGGTCTCACACCGAGATTCTATCCTCGCCCTTCACGCACGGTCCACGATCGCCAGGACATCCTCGCCCAGCCGGAAGCCGAGGCGCGCGATCGGAACCTCGCCCAGCGCGGCCTCGAGCGTGTCCATTGCGAACTCGAGGCCCGCCCGATCCCAGTAAGTCGGGAACGAAAGGTGGAGGAGCTCGCGGAAGGCCTCGTTCGGGGAGATCGGGTGAAGTCCCGGCGGGGCGGTCTTGTCGAGGAAGTAGACACCCGCGAGGGGGGCCTTCCCCGGCGACTTCAGCCCCAGCTCGCCGTACCACGGTCCTCCGTGAATCTCCAAGCCTCCGGCGCCGCGTCGCAGGATCGTTCGATCGTCGGTGAAGATCGTCCCGCTCGCCACGCCGCGCGCGAGCGTCGTCTTCCCGCCGCCCGGCTGCGCAGGGAAGATGTAGCCTCGCCCGTCCCTCTCGACAGCCGCCCCGTGAATGATGACTCCGATCCGGCGCTCCGTCAGGTAGTGGATGAAAAAGAGCTGGTCGAGGTGGTCGTCGAAGAGCGCGCCGAGCACCTGGTCCGCGATCGGATCGTGGGCGAAAACCGCACGTCCGGCGGGAGAGCCGTACAGATCGACCTCCCCAGCCCCAACGGCGATGTCCATGGCCCGATAGAAGAGCCCCCCCTTGGCGAGCTGCTCGTATCGGCGAGATCCTCGCCCCTGTTCGCGCAAACGCCAGTACGGGAGATTCTGAAAGAGGACTTCCCCCTCCGCTGGCGGTGGGTCCGTGTCCAGCAGCAGCCGCACGATCACGTCCGGCTCGCACGGCGCGACGCGGAACGGGCGGTAGATGTTGCGCAGATACCAGGGCGCGGGACCGTGCTGGGATGCGAGCCTCACGACGACTCCGCCGATCGTGAGGTGGCGGTCGGAACTCTCGACCCGATCATACTGGAGCATGGCTCGGAGGAACTCTCCCGCCTCGTCTTGACTCTCGGAGGTCGAGAATCGTACTCTAGTCTACGTTCCATGCGATCGATCGACCAGGTGGGTCTCGCGGCGGAGCTCCTGGAGCGTGGCCTGGGGGTTCGCGTCCAGGCGCGAGGCTATAGCATGACCCCATGGATCCTCGACGGGGACGTGCTCGACATCGAACCCCTGAACGGCGCCGCGTGGCGCGCGGGCGATATCCTCCTCTGCCGCCGTGGCGAGGATCGGTTTGTCTGCCATCGTCTGATTCGCCGCCTTTCGCGAGGCGGCATACCGCACGTCGTGCTGAAGGGGGATTGGCTCCTCGCGCCCGACCGGCCCATCCCGGCGGATCGTTGTCTCGGACGGATCCGGTCCGTCGAGCGACAAGGCACGCGCGTGCTCCACCTCGACGCGACCCGACCGTGGGCCGCTCTTCTCGCCCGACTCGCGGCGCTCGCAAGCCTCTTCGCGCCCGCTTTCGTTCCTCTGGCGCGCGGCTACCTCACCCTGCGCGCTCCAAAGGGAAGGCCATGAAGGCGCCGCCCACCGCGAGGCTCTTCCAGAACGAGAACATGGTGACGCGCCGCCAGGCGGGCGAGATGCTCCTCGTACCGGTCCGCAACGACGTCGCGGACGTGCGGGGGATGCTCTATCTCCTGCCCAACGCCGTCGCGGTCCGCGCCTGGGAGTGCCTGGCCGAGGGCCCGACGTTTTCCGAGCTTGCCGAAAAGATTTCGGCTGAATTCGACGGGGAGCGTTCCCGGATCGAGTACGACCTCACCGAGTTTCTCGACCAGCTCCGCTCGATCGGAGCGCTCCAGGAAAGGGAGGACGGCCGATGACGACGCCGCTCCGGACCATGGACTACGCGGAGGTCGTCCAGAAAACGAAGCACGACATCATGCGGGAGCGCATCCCCTTCGCGGTGATGGTGGAACTCACCCACCGCTGCAATCTGCGCTGCGTCCACTGTTACTGTCCCCCCACGGCGCCGGCGAAAGGGGAGCTCACGCTCGCCGAGTGGGAGACCATCTTTGACAAGCTCGCGGAAGCCGGGACGATACAGGTCGCCCTGACGGGCGGCGATCCTCTTCTCCGGCGCGATTTCTCCGAGATTTACCTCGCCGCCAAGAAGCGGGGGTTCCTGGTGATCGTTTTCACGAACGCCACGCTCATCACCGATCCCATCCTCGAACTCTTCTCGACCCACCGCCCGCGCCGACTGGAGGTCAGCCTCTACGGCAGGAGCGAAGCGGTCTACACCGCGGTCACCCAGGTCCAGGGAGCGCATCGCCACTGCTACGAGATCGTCCGCCGGCTGGTCGAGCGGGGAATCCCCCTCGAGCTCAAGACCGTGGCGATGACGCTCACGAAGGACGAGGTCTACGAGATGAAGGCGTTCGCCGCCGAGATCGGTGTCCCTTTCCACTTCGACGGCCGGATCCACCCGCGAATCGACGGTTCCTTCAAGCCCCTCCGCTACCGGCTCCCGCCGAAGGAGCTCGCCGAGCTCGAGGCGAGTTCGCCCGAGGGGCTGCACGCCCTGGCCGAGAACTACGAGTTTGCACCCCGATACGACAAGGGGAACGAGTCGGTCTTCCAGTGCGGCGCCGGTCTCCTCACCGCCACCGTCGACCCCTATGGGCGGCTCCATCTCTGCATCGTACTCCGCAAGCCCGGCTTCGACCTTCTTCACGGCGACTTCCAGGACGTCTGGCAAGGCCCGGTGCGGGCCCTCCGGGATGTCAAACGCGCGCCTGGCGGCATGACCCGCCCAAACCAGAATGCCTGGGCCGAACGCTGCCCCGGCCTCTCCTACCTGGAGCACGGCGAGTTCGACCGTCAGAGCGAGTACATCCGCGAGGTGAGCGAGGCGGAGCAGGAAGCCGTGCGGAGAAGGACGCGGGGCCAGCGGATCGCTACTTGAGGTAGCCCATCGCCTCGAGTCGCCGGCGGAGATCGTCCGTCCCCCGCGGCCTCTCGGAAGGGGCGTTTCGCCGGGCTCGCGCGATCTCTGCCAGAAGGACCGTGAGGAGTTCCTCGACCCTCTGCGGCCGCAACGGCGCGAGGTCCTCCTGCTCGAGCGGATCCCGTGCGAGGTCATACAGATGGACGCGGCCGGCATTGTCGAGGATGATCTTCTCGCCGCCCACCCGACAACCATGCCAGACGTTTTCGCCGGCCGCCATGACCCACGGCCACGAAACGCCGACACGCAGGAGGATCGGTCGCTCGATAGGCTCAGCCAGCGAATGACCATCGATGGCGTCCGGGTCGAAGGGGATGCCCAGGACCTCCAGCACCGTCGGGAAGACGTCCACAATCGAAACCGGAACGCCGACGGCGGCCCCGGTCTTGCGCCGGCCCGGGTATCGCACGACGAGCGGGATCCGGACCTCTTCCTCGTGAAGCGAGTTGAGATGCCCGTAAGCGCCGTGCTCCCCGATCGACTCCCCGTGATCGGACGTCACCACGACGATCGTGTCTTCCAGGATCCCCTTCTTCTCCAGCGCTGCGACGAGCGTCCCCACTTGTTCGTCCAGATAGCTCACGGCGCCATCGTAGACGTCGGATAGGAACCGGTAGTCCGCCTCTTCCAGGGGGTTCTCCCCCGAACGGTGAGCCAGGCGATCGAGAATCCGCCTGTGGCGGGCGAGGTCGTAGGGCTCCGGCGGGTCGAAGAAGCGCCGCCTGGCGCCCGATGGGACGACGTGCGGATTGTGCGCGTCCATGTAGTTCACGAAGAGGAAAAAGGGCTCCTTTCCCCCCGCATCCTCGATGAAGCGCACTGCGCCGTCGGTCACCCGCGAACCATCCCCATAGCTCAGCGGCACCGGGAGGGCGTTCAGGCGGACCGACTCGGGAAAGAGCTTCTCGAGCACTTGGACAACGAGGTAGTCCGCGTACCGGAGTCGCCTCTCGAAGACCTCCTCGACGAGCTGGAAGCCCTGGTCGAGTTCCGTGAGAGGCCCGACGAGCATGTTTGCCGTGAAGGCGGCGGTCCGATATCCTCGTTCGTCGAGGACCTCGGCAAGCGTCCGGTTCTCCGGCGCGAGGAGGACCACGAGGTTCTCCGACGCCTCGATGTCGGCCCCGTGGCCATCTGGGTAGCGGCCGGTGAAGAGCGAGGCATGCCCGGGGACCGACCAGCAGGAGGAAGAGTACGCGTTGCGGAACAGGACCCCCTCGCCCGCCAGGCGATCGATCGCCGGGGACGTTTTCCGCCCGTAGCCATAGCAGGACAGCCGATCCGGCCGCAGCGTGTCGGCGACAATCACGACGACCGAGTAGGGTCGTGGAACGTCCACGGGTCGTCTCCGCCCCCGGTCGGACGAACTCTTCGCTTCCCGGGCTCTCCACGCTTCCCTCGCGGCAGGAAGAGCGGCCGACGCGCCAAGCACGACCGCGAGAGCGGCCAGAGGAACGGGCCAGCGCGCGAGACGGCCAAGCAGTGCCTTGCCGAAAGGACTCGCCCGCAGGTGGCCAAGGTAGGCGCGGGCGAGAAGAATCGAGAAGGCGGTCGAGAGCGCGATCGATGTCAAGCCCTCGGCGTCCGTCCACGTCGACCCGCGCGGGGCCCAGACCCAGTTGGCGAGGAACGTCGCGACCAGGAAGTAGATCCCGACCGCAAGCCCGCCGGCTACGAGCCGCGGCTCGTCTCCCGCATGGCGCCGCGCGAGCCTCGCTGTGAGGACGGCTGCCGACAGGGCGAGGACCCCGGTTGCAAAGCCGAGCACCCCGTGACACACGGCGCCGCCGAGGAGGATCTTCCAGTCCCTTGGTCCCGGGCTCGTTCCGAGGTAGAGAAATACCCCATCCGCGAGGCCGGCCGCCGCCCCCAGGACAGCGCCCCAGAGAACGAGCCCCTGCCTGGTCCCTACGAGCCGGCCGTTCCGCAGACGAGGCAGCCCGTCGTACACGTCGAGGAAGTGTCGGTCGCCGAGGTCTTGCAGGTCCCGAGAATATTGTCTCCCTGCTGGCGGACCCGTAGGAGGATCACCTCCGGCCTCTCGTAGGGCTTCCGAGCAGAGTGCCCGACCGTTTCTTGACGTTCTCGATTCATCAGCGGTAGTCTAAGCGATTTCCTTTCTCAGGGCAAGTTCCGCCTTCAGCAGGCGCGTCAACTTCCCGGTGTCGGAACTTCCCCGTAGCCCCCGTGATGGTCCCGCGTGTAACCCTTCTCGTGGTTTGCGCACTCGATCGCCTGAAGGGTTGCCGCGATGGGGAGATCAGTACCCGCGTCTTCCCTCCTTGACTCCATGGGCTCCGCGAGCGACGTCACCAGGATAGCGATCCAAGAATCCACACTCGACCAGGTTTCCGTAGCCCACGTCCAGGGCGAGCTCGATTCCGATCCCGATCAGGACTTCCTCCCTCCATTCCGGAGGAACGGCGTCGACGTAGCGAAGGCAAACGGGAGGCACCGTCCCATAATGAAGCGCGAATGCCCGGCCGACCCCGCGATAGAACGCTGCCGCAAGATCTTCCGCGATCTCCGGGGGGCGCGCGAGGAGTCGGTCGCTCAGGGTGAGATAGAACTGTTGGCCCGAAAAGCGACCCAGGCCGTGGTAGAAGGGGATGCCCGCCTCGACCGGCAGCCTGGGCGTGAAACGCCCGCGGGCCACGCCCACGGGATCTTCCGTACGTTCGGGCCGTTCGGGGGCATGGCACCCCATCGTCTCCCAGAGAATGGGGCGGTCGTCTTCCGGGAAGGCCTGGATGAACCGAAGAAGTTCCTCGACGTCCTTCCGCGCGACGATTCCCCCCCAGAGCAGCCCCGCCGCAATCCCCCTTCGGAACCCCGCGGGGCCTGGCGCTTCGGTCCGGTCGCCTCCCCAGAATTCTTCGGTCAACCGGTGTGGGACCTGGGGATCGAGCTTTCCGCCCGCGGGCCGACAAAGCCCGATCATGAACCAGATCGCCTCCTCCCCTCGGGGTTCCAGCCCGCCGGCCGGGGGGAACGAACCCGGACTGTCAGCGCTCCGCGCCGCCCTCATCGCGATGTTTCGCCGGCAGAGTTGCGAAAGAAGGGTCCGGCCCGGCTCAGGGCGCCCAGTCAGCGTCTCCTCCAAACGAGCGGGATCTCCGGACGAATAGATGCTCACTGCGGCAACGAGACTCGAGGGAATTCCCGGGTCCGCTCGCGATGCCAGCCCGGCTCCGCCTGGATCGGGAAGAAGCGCGTTGTTCATGACGCCAGGCACCGCGAGGAGCGCGAACAGGAAACCGGCCAGGCAGCGGTCGCGAATCCCAGCCAGAGTCATCGAGGCGGCCGCCGCGAGAGGAACGTAGGCGACCGATAAGTATCGGTACCGGACCGAGACGGGCCCCTCGATCGCGAAATTGAAAAGGGAATATACGACCGCCAGGAGCGCCGGGACCAATAGCATGTAGAGGTCCGCGGCTTCGCCCGCCGCCATTGAACGGCACCGCCGCACCGGGAGAAACGCGCGGGCGAACGCCGCGAGCGCTCCCCGCCGCTCCCAAGCGAAGGCGAGAACGAGCAGAGCGAAGACGGGCGCGAAGCACCACGTCCCGACCGGGTCGAATCGAAGGGAGAGGGGGAACTGTCGGATCACGAGACCGCCGAGCTTCCGAAGGAAGAGCTCCCACCCCCCCGGGAGCGGTTTCCGAACTGCCAGGAAGCTGGCGCGTCCTGAATCCCCGCACGTGGGCCCGAGCAGGGGAATCGGCGCGAGGCCGATCGCAAACCCAAGCGCGAGCCACGCGATCCGCCGGGAGACCAGGAATCGCCGGACGGCCCGAAACGCGATCAGCAAGAGGGCTGCCACCGAGAGAAGAAAAGTGAGAGAGAACGCCGTCGCGAGCCCCAGGAAGGCGGCGAAAGCAATGAGCTCCCACGCAGCCACCGGCCTGCCGGCGGAAGCAGGTGCGAGCCCCAGGACGCGGCGCCCCCAGGCCAGCGCGAGGATCATGAAGAGCGTCGTGTCGAAGTGAGCTCCCAGCGGGATGAGCGACACGGTCGTGAAGGAGATCGGCCCCGCCACGAAGAAGATCCCGAAGAAGCCCGCGGCCCGCAGGGAATGATGGCGCACGAGGAACCAGAACCAGGTAGAGAGGACGGCGAACGAGAGCGTTGCGGCAAATGCCTTGGCAGCCAGGACCTTCGGACCGAAAACGAGAACGAAAGGAACAAGCGCGTAGGCGACCGCGAGCTGTCCGCCCGAGTGGCCCGGGTAGACGTACTCGCGGGGAGAGACGGAAGAGTCCGAGAGGATCTCGAGCGCCAGCTGGAGCCGGTGGTGTTCGTACTTGTCCACCAGGTCCAGAGGCAACCAGTAGATCAGAGCGACCGTGCGGATCCAGAAGAGGACCGCGAGGAGAGCGAAGACCACGAGCGAGCGGCGTCGCGACATCTCGGGGGATTCTCCTCTCTCATTTCGAGCGAGCTCCGCGAACATAGGAGAAGAAGAGCAGGAAAGCAACCCCGACGACGCCCGCTGCTTCGATGGCGTAGAGACGGTGGTTAAGCCAGTGCCCCTGGCTCGACATGAAGAGCGTTCGCCACGCTACGTCGTCGAAGAACGGGAGGACGAGGTCTCGATCCATCGGAAGCCAGACCTTCGAGAACACGACACAGAGGACAGCGATGGACATCGTCCGGATCCGGCCCCACGACATTCGCTCCGTCGCGTGAACGAGTGCGAAGACAACGAACGGATAGAGGAAGATGAGCTGACGTGAGTTGCTCCCGACCGCGAGGAGCACCGTGAGGGCCATCACCCACACGAACCCGGGGCCCTGCCGTCGGATCGAGCCGATGACTGGCTTCCACTGGAACACTAGGAACAGAAGGAACGGTCCATAGTAGAGCGTATGGCCGACGATCGAGACCCCGGGCTGCACGACGGACTGGTAGAAGATCCGGCGAAAGTGGGAGAGCGTCGAGAAGTTTCTGGAGTCTGCCGCTCGCGGGACCAGCGAGAAAATGGCCCGTAGCGCGAGAACCCCGGTGGCAACAAGCCAGAATCGGCCGGACCGAAGGACTCGCCCCGGCCGCAAACACGCCCACGCCGAGCCGTCGTCGAGGAGCGGACGAAGGGCGAAGAAGAGATAAAGCGCCGTCAAGGCCGAGCTCAGGGGAACGAGCGGCCGAATGTGTCGCTCGTAGATGCCGACCGGCGCACGATCCGACGCCAGGATCCATCCGATGAAGGCCAGGGCGAGAATGGATGCCGAGAGCGCGGCGGCGAGCGCCCTCCGAGGGGCGCCGCCGGGGTCCCTCTTCTCTTCCTCTTCCCGAGGAAACACAAGAAGGAGCCCCCCCGCGTACATAGCTACGGGCCAGGTGAAGGCGCCCGCTAGAGTGACCACAGCGAGGCCCAGCCATCGCCGCGTGAGATGGCAGTAGAGCATTGCACAGCCAACGAGAAAAGCCGCGCTGTCGGTCATCACGGGGTTAAACGGCGCGATCCTCAAGTTGGCATGGGCCAGAGAAAGCGCGGCGAAGCCGAGGAACCGAGCGCGATTCGACAACTCGAGGGCGCTCGCCGCCCGGCACCACAGGAGCACCCCCAGGACGATCGCGGCGATGTCGAGGACCAGAAACGCCCGGATGATGTTCCGATCGGTCCGCGGGACGCCGAGGACCCGGAGCGAGGCGTGGACGATGGCCGGCGGTAGGATCCGCTGGAACATGTAAGGCTGGAGTCCAGACAGGCGGTCGAGAGTGAAGTCCCTCGCGATGGCCGCATAGCGGACGCCGTCGTACCCCAGCCCTCCGTTGGCGGGGATCCGATCGCCGCGGAGGACGACGACGAGCAGGACCGCGAGCGTGGCGCCGGTAGCGAGAAGGTCGGCGCGGAGCCGAGCCGCCGGGCTCATCGACAGACCACGCTCAGGATCGAACGTAAGGAAGCCACGCCGTCCTTCATGCACCGCAGCGCCGAGCGTCTCGTGCGCCGCCCGCAGGAGATGTTGTGGAACCCCACACGGAAGCCGTGCTGGAACAGGAGGATCGTCGAGGTTGAGGAAGCCGAGAACCCGTCGGGAAGTCGATCTAGACAGGACAGGATGACATCCCGCCGGAAGCATCGCAAACCGCAATTCATGTCGGGAATCCGCCGGCGGGTGATCCAACGCCCGAGGAGGACAAGGAGCCATCTCCCTGGCAACCGGACGGGATCGAGCGGGGAGCATGGTCGCCGGCGGCCCAGGTTCGCGTCGAGGCGGTCCTCGGCGACAGGTCGGACCAGTTCGGCGATGCTTCCCTCTGGGTGCTCGCCGTCGGCGTCAAACCAGACAACGATCGACCCGGATGTCTGCCTCGTTCCGGTCTTCAGGGCGGCTCCGTAACCACGGTTCGATGGGTGACGGACGACCGTGGCGCCGAGCTCCCGGGCGACGTCCGCGGTGCGATCCGTCGAGCCGTCGTCGACGACCACGATCTCCCTGCAACCTTCCAGCCCGATGAGCCGCGGGAGGATCGAGCGCAGGGACTCCTCCTCGTTGTACGCGGGAATGACGATCGTGTAGTCGGCGACGGGAGTCGTCACGGGCCACGCGCGGGTTTGACCCGGCACGCGCCACAACCGAAGAGGCGCCCGGCGGCCGCCACGCTCCGGAGCGCGAGCGAGAGGACGCGGCGAGCCTGGAGCGCCGCGGGGTGGCCGGGGCCGTAGCGGCGCGCGAGCGTCTCAGAGTCGGGAAGGACGAAGCGGAGGAGATCGCCCGGAAGGCGCTCGCGCGGGAGATGGAAGAGATGGGTCAGGAGCTCCCCGGCGTACAGGAGCTCGCTTCGCGCGAGGAGCCGGCGGTAGACCTTCGCCAGCAGCGGGCGCCGCGACGGGGGTCCGAGCGCACGGACGAACGAACCGGGCACTGGAAGAGGACAGTTCGCCGCGATCTGTTCCAGGAACAGTGAAACGGGCACTTCCCCGCGCACACGCCGGACGCCGGCGAGGATGCGGCTCCAGTCGATCGCGGGGCCATGGCTCTCGATCAGCCGGCGGATGTCCTCGACCCAGGTCGGCCGGACCGTCGCGTGCCGGATCGCGGCATGGACGAGGACAAGAAGAAAGTGCTCGCTCGCTTCCGGCACCCGCGTCGCGACCGGGCCGACCCGAGCGGGAACGCAGCGGCTCCGGAAGATCTCGACCTCGCGGGGCGGGAGGTGCCAGAGGTCGCTCTGGAGGTCGATCCGGGGGCCGCCGGGGAGAAGGAACTCGCGCCCGCGGTTCGGGCACACCTGGTAGCCCAGATCCGCGAGCGTTTCTTCCGCGCGGCCGAGATCGCCGGGGAGGACCAGGACGTCGAGATCCCCCATGGGCCGAGAGCCGGGATCGTCCGCGTAAATCGTGGCGAGGAATGCCGCGCCCTTGAAGAGCGCGTGCCAGATTCCGTCCTGGTTGAAACGTGAAAGCAGCGTGGACAGCGCCTCGAGGTTTCGGAGGTTCGCGGAGAGGACGGCGCGCGCGTCGGCGGGGCCGACCACGAGCGTCCTCATCTTTTTAAGTACCTAAAAAAGAGCGGGTAGCGGTAGATTTCCGCGAAGCCGGCTCGGCCGTAGAGTGCGAGTGCCGCGGTGTTCCCGTGGATCGCGGTGAGGATCGCCCGCTCGATGCCGCGGCGAGCGATCGCGCGGAGGGTGCGGTCGAGAAGGGCGCGACCGATCCCCAGGCCGCGGTGCGGGGCGCGGACGTAGAGCTGCCCGATCACGCCGGTCGAGTTGGCGGTGGCAAATCCCGCGACCCTCCCGTCCGGCGCGAGCGCGACCCCGGCAAGGTCTCCGGAGAAGTGGCCGGAGGGTCCCGCGCTCGCGCGGAGGATCTCCTCGCACTCGGGCGCCGGATAGCGCACCTCCTCCATGAGGAGGTCAGGGCTCGCGCTCATGAGTTCCGCGCAGGCGGGAATGTCGGCGGAAAGGAGGGGCCGGTGGCGGTACCCGGCCGGGAAGGGCGGCTCGGCTCCCGAGAGCAGGGAGGCCGGGGTGCATTCCAGGACGCAGACGTCGAACGACCGGAATCCCAGCCGGTCGAGAAGCTGGCCGACATGGACGAGCTCCCGCTCGAGCGGCCGGTCACAGCTCTGGAACGTGGTCGTGATGAGGTCGAGTCCGGC
>JACQVV010000219.1 GCA_016209595.1 Planctomycetota bacterium | reverse complement strand
CTGTAGGGCGGGGGTTTATCCCCCGCCGCACCAGGGCCGGGATAGACCCGGCCCCTACATTCCGGTGACGGCTACCAGCTGCGGCACCGGCCGGAACCTGTCTAGACTCGTTCGCCGGGAGCGTTGTAGACTCCCGGGCTCATGAGAATCCTCTTTCGCGGCCGCGAATACCACATCGAGGAAGAAGAGGTCGCCGGGAATCGCCGGGTGACCATCTTCGTCCGCTCGAGCGGTCAGACCGTGGCCGAGCAGTGGAGCGTCGCGCCGGGCGAGGGAGGGGCGCCGGGCCTGGCTCAAGGGCCCTGGTGGACCGAGGGGCTGGGGCTCGAGAACGTGGAGGACGAGGAATGGGAGCCCGCCCTGGAGTACGCCGGTAGCGAGGAGCGGATCGTCCCCGGCACAAGCGTGCGGGATCCGACGGCCTTGAAGTGCGTACTCCGCGCCTTTCTCACGAACGGCGCGCCGGTCCCGCGGCCGGGCGTCCGGCGCTACTGGGGCCTGGCAACGGGCGATCTTCCGGCGTACTCGCTCGGCCCCTTGCACCTCGACGGGCTGGCGGTGCGAGTCTATTCCAGCGCCGAGAAGGCCCAGGACGGGCGCTCGGCCGTCGACGACCGGCTCTCTCCCCGCGTCGAGGAGATCGTCGACCTGGAGGCCTTTCTCGCCGCGCGCGCGCGGGAAGGGTTCGCCGGCGCGCTCCTCGACGACGAGGAGCCCATCTACTTCCTTCTGGACGACGAGGGGCGGCTTCGCGTGCTGAAGCTCGCCTCGGACGGGACGGACGTCGAGCCGATGCTCCTCGACCGGAAGGGCGGCTGGTTCCCCTTCGAGGGGGAGATCGAGATGCGTCCCTTTCAGGACCAGGAGGACTGCGACCAGCTCATGGTCCGGTATCTCGGCTCCCAGCCGTACCTGGGCTTCGTTCCTGAGCAGAAGTTCTGGTCCCCGAGCGCTGCATCCGGCGAGGACGGGGTCGGCTGGGTCGAGGTCGAGGACGAGTGGGGCGTGTCGCCGATCGTCCCCCTTTTCGCCGATCCCCTCACCGGGCGCGCCTACCTCGACCGCCACGGGTTCCCCGGCCGGGAGATGATCGAGGTCGCGGACCTGCGAGACCTCGTCCGGCGGGCGCAGGATGCGAGCCACCCGGTCGTCCTCCACCCGGAGGAGCACCGCGCCTACCGGGCGAACCTCTGGGTGAACGGTGAGGATCTCATCCTCGACACCTACTCCGGCTTCTGGCGCCGGGGGTCCGGGACCCAGTTCGCTCCGATCGCGTAGCGATTCCTCAGCGATCGAACGCCCGGGCCATCGGGGTCTTGTTGAGCAGGAACCACTGGAGGCCGGGCCAGAAGAGGGCGATCGCAGTGAAGACTGCAACCATCGCGACCCCTTGCCCGCCCATGTCGGGAGGCGCCGCGCTGGCGAAGAACGCGAGGCAACAGGCAAAGGGGAGGACGTCGATCGCGATCAGGACGAAGGCCGTCTTGGAGTAGGTCATGCCCTCGGCCCGGCGCATGAAGCAGAAGATGCCGGATGCGATCATGGCCGCACCGCCGAGAGCGCCCAGCGCGAAGGCTCCGCCGAGGAGGGCGCCCTGCGCAACGGCGCCGAGGAACGCGAGCCCGAAGAACCCGAGGTACCCCAGCCCGGCCAGGACATTGAAGGCGCCCACGATGTAGATCCCGGCGCGCGCGCCCTCGGTGGCGGACGCGCGCTCGAAGCGGGCAGCCCCGCGGCGTCCCGGCCGGAGGGCTCCCGGGCCGAGCGGCCCTGTCCGGCCCGCCGCCGCGACCGGCGACCCGCAGCTCGAACAGCGGCGCGACCCGTCGGGACCCCGGACGACCGTCCTATCGGAGCGGCAGGTCGGGCAGAAGGCGGAGGGCGCTCCTTCCGGGACGATCTCCTCGTTGCAGTGGTTGCACCGGGAGGAGTCGGCCGGCACGGGCTCGCCGCAGAAGGGACAGGGTCTCATCCCGGTGTCCGGGGCGGATGCCATGAGTTCGGGTTTGGGCATTCCGGGCGAGGCTGGCACGAAACGTCGCGCCGGCGGCCCTCCAGGGCGGGCGAAGGTCGCCCCGGTGGGCGGCGTCAAGGCAGCGAGCGGCCGGAGCTCGGGGCGCGGGAGCCCCGGCGCGACTCCAGGCGGCGGCGGGGGAGCAAGTGGAGCGCCAGGCCCTGGCCGTGGCGGGCCCGCGGCCGCGTCCCCGGATCCCTTCGGGATCGTGACCGCCGCCCCGCACTTCGGACAGCGCCCGCTCCTTCCCGCCATGACCGCGGGCACGGTGAGCTTCTGCCCGCAGGCGCAGAGGACGGAGATCGACGCGCCCGGAGCGGGTGCCGGACCCGGGCCCGAAGCGGCCGGTCGCGGCGCCCCGGGCGCGGCCGGCATCGGTGCGACCAGACCGGCCGGAGCTCCCGGCGCGGGTACCGGGACCTTCGCCCCGCACATCGCGCACTCGATCTTCTTGCCGGCGAACTCGTCTGGGATCGACAGGGTGCGCCCACAAGTGCAGGTCACCTGGATTGGCATGCGATAACTATGGATCCCGCCCCGCGGCCTTTCAAGACTCCATCGCGAGCTCCGCTGCGATGACCGCCGCGGCGTGCCGGACCGCCTCATCGAGCCGCGCGAGGTAGCCGAACCCCAGGCGATGGTTGTTGACCGGCACGAGCGGGGCGAGGCTCCTCATCGGGCGACGTGGAAGGCCAAGAGGACCCGGCGAACCCCGTCAAGAACCATCCGGGTCCTGCCGCCGGCCTCGTGGTAGCATGTCGCCGATCGAGAATGCCCGAGCAACTCCCCATCGACGACATCGCCGACGACGAAAGGTTCCGGCAGCTCGCGGCGGCGGGCGACCTGGGTCTCGCGCGCTGGCGCTTCCACGACGAGGAGGTCATCGTGGCCGAGGGGGACTCGGCCCGGGAGCTCTACCTCCTCGAGGAAGGAGTGGTCCGGGTCGAGCGCGGGGGCGGACCCGACGGGGGAAGCCGGTATCTCGCCATGGTCGCGGCCGAGCCCGGGCGGGTCCATGTCTTCGGCGAGATGGCATTCTTCCTGGAGGGGACGCGGACCGCGACCGTCCGCTCCATCGGCGGTTCGGTCGTGCTCCAGGTCCAGGAGCGCACGATCCCGCACCTCTTCGTCCGGTTCCCCGAACTCGCCCGCGACTTCTTCGCGGGTCTCGTGGCCAGGCTTCGCCAGACGACGGCGGAGCTCCGGGGCCTCCAGGATCTATTCGATCTCTGTGCCGAGCAACGTCTCGTGACCGCGGCCTCGACCCTCCTCTACGAGGCGGGGGAAGAGGCCGCACCGCTCTTCCGGGTCGTCTCCGGCCTCGCGACGGTCACGGGGCCCGAGGGAAGATCCCACGCGGTCAACCCGACGGGGCCAGAGGACGGCTTCGTGAACCTCAGGTCGTTCCTGCGGGGCGAACCGTCCCGCGACCGGGCCGAGGCGGCACCGGGTTCGATCCTCGTCGTCTTCCCCCGAGCGGCCGCGGCCGCCGTCGTCCGGAGCTTCCCCGACGCGGTGCTCCGACACCTTGGTGCTACGGACGGATAGCGGACATCCCATGCCCTCCGCCCAAGACTACGTCGAGCTCGCCGAGCGGCTGATCGAGGACCACGCGGACTTCGAGAGTGCCGCCCGGCTCCTCGAGTGGGCGAGCGAGCTCGAGCCTTCGAGCGAGACCCTGAAGAAGCTCGCGCTCTGCCTCATGAAGTGCGACCAGGGCGAGCGGGCGCTCGAGGTCGCGCGGGAGGCTGTGCTCCAGAACGCCGGGGACCCGGTGGCGCAGAACGCCCTCGGGATCGCCCTGGCCGACCAGGTCCACGAGCGGGAAGCGTTCGAGGCGTTCGGGCGGGCGATCGAGCTCGATCCCACGGCCTACGAAGCCTATTTCAACCGCGCGGCGGTGGCATTCCAGTTCGCGCGCTACGACGAAGCGGCCGCCGACTTCGTGCGGGGCATCGTGGTCGAGGGGAACCTCCTCGCGCACCGGCTCCAGTACTCCTCGGTCCAGCTAGAGCTCCAGGCGGCGGACGCCGTCGTCCACCAGATCCCGCGCTTCCGCGACGAGGCCGGCCCCGAGTACGCGGACGCATTCCGCGTCCTTTCGATCGTCAGGGAATTCCTCTCGAGCACAAAGGACTTCCCGCGGTCCGCGGGAAAGAGGACCCGTGTCCGGCGCGACCTCGCCTGGAGCATCCCCGTGCTGCGTTTCGTCGCCCGGACGAAGGAGAGGGAGCGGGATGTGAAGAAGAGCCGGCGGAATGGGCGGCTGCTCGATCTCGCCATCCGGCTCGCTCCCGAAGACTCGGCGCTTCGCTGGTCCCGGTTCCATCTGCTGCGTTTCCAGGATGCCGATCCTCGGGTGGGGGAGGACCTCGAATTCCTGATCCGGCGCCACGCGGCGTGCGGGACCGTCCGGGACGCCTGGATCTCGCACCTCCAGGCCGTCGACGAGCACGACCGCGCCTTCGAGGAGAACGAGGTCTGGCTGGAGCAGGATCCCGACTGCTGCGAGGCGCTCCGCAATCGAGCTTCCATGCTCGAGCGCCGGGAGGAGCACCTGAGCGCGCTCGACGTCTGGAACCGCCTGATCGACCTCTACGCCGAAGAAGAGTACGAGTGGGACTGGGACTTCTCGCTCTACCTCTTCCTGGACCGGGCGGATTGCCTGGCGAAGCTCGGTCGTTCCCAGGAGGCCGAGCACGAGCTCAATCGCGCGGTCCGCATGGAGAAGGAGTTTCGGGAGCGGGAGGGCGACCGCGAAGGATACGGCGCGGCGCAGCTTCAACGAGCCAACTTCTACATGGACGAGGGACGGTTCCGCGAGGCGCTCGGCGACCTGGACGAGTGCATCGAGGCGTCGCCGCGTATTCCCTACCTGCATGAAGAGCGGGCGAAGTGCCGGGAGGCGCTGGGCGACACCGAGGGGGCCCGGCAGGATCGCGAGCGGTCCGAAAAGGGGGAAGAGGAGGAGGAATAGCGCCCGCTACTCGCTGGTCTACGGCGTCTCCTGCCGCTCCGGAAACTGATACGATGTTCGGCAGCCAGGGCGTGATCCACAGGGACGTCAAACCGTCGAACGTCCTCGTGGACCGCGCGGGCCGGGCGAAGCTCACCGATTTCGGGGTCGCGCGGCTCCTCGAAGGCGAGGGACGGCGCTTCACGCGCACGGGAGCGGCTCTCGGGAGCCTCCGGTTCGCCGCGCCGGAACTCCTCGACGACGCGAAGCGCGCCGGCCCGGCCGTCGACCAGTTCGGTCTCGCGGCGACGGTCTACTACGCACTCACTCGGGACTTCCCATACGGAGGAAAGACCGCGGTCAACCTGATGAACGCGATGGTCGCCGGGCGCTCGACCCCCGCCTCCGCCCGGAGGCCGGACGTCCCGGCCGAGATGAGCCTGGTCCTCGCGAAGGCCCTCGCCCCGGAACCGGAAGCCCGATTCGCCTCGATGTCCGACCTCGGGCTCGCCCTCCAGGCCTTCGCGGGGGGTCCATGAACGACCCCGCTCTCGAGCTCGAGGTCCGCCGGCTGATCGCCGCGACCCGCGCGTTCCTCGCGTCCCAGGCGGCCGGAGGCCGCGAGGGGGGGTCCGGGGGGGAGGCACTCCCCCCCGGTCGCCAGGAGGGCAGGGGGGAGGCCGAGGGGGCGAAGCCCCCTCGGGGAGGCGCGGAGG
>JACQVV010000218.1 GCA_016209595.1 Planctomycetota bacterium | reverse complement strand
AGGTCGCGCGGTTCTCTTCCTCTGGCGCGAGGGAAAGGTCCGCTTCGTCGAAAGAAGGGACGGGGCGTGGACGGCACCCGCGGACTTCCCTCTCGCGAGCAACTTTCCCCCCGGCGCGGTCGAGGGGGACGGGGGCGAGCTTCTCGTCGGCGTGGGCGAGGACCAGGATGCGAACCGCCCGAGTCGATGGCGTCTCTACCGGATGGCGAGAAAGGAGGACGGCTCCTTCGAGGTCAAGGACTCGCGCTGGCTCGGGGGGGAGGGGTCAGGCGACGCGGGGAACCGCCGGCCGAACCTCATCCGCGAGCCGAACGGCGGGCTCCACTGGATCGCGACGGGGCTCGTCACGCCCGGGGCAGGGAACCGCGCCTGCTTCTACGACGAGATGACGATCGGCGACGCCTCGTTCCGCGACGGCTGGCTCCTCAAGCGTTACTACGACGAGTGGACCCAGTCGTCATCGGCCGTCGCAGCTTGCCCGCACGAGGGGGACGTGCTCCTCGCCTGCCGCTGGTTCGGCGGGACCGATCCCTCCGACAACAACCTCTTCGTGGCCCACCGGGGGCTGGGGATCGGAGACGGCCGGATGGGCGACTTCGACGACGTCTCCCACATCGCGAACGTCGGCCTCGCCCACTCGATCCTCTGGATGGCGAGGAAGTGACCGGCGATTACCTGTGGAGTTCCATCGCCGTCAGGTAGACGAGCGAGTGCTCCCAGACGTGGGGAACGTCGTTCACCGTAATGGCGCGCGGATTGCCGGCGACGAAGTCGTAGAACTCCGAGTAGTGGAGCGTGTCGGGCGTCGGAACGTCGCGCACGAGCGTGGCGAGGAGCCGCTCGACGCGGCCGCGCTTCGCGGGGTCTTTCCCCCAGATGTGGGCGAGCGCGAGCGCGACCTTCGCCTCGTAGCCGTAGCGGCCGGGGACCTTCGCGAGGAAGTTCTGCGTCTCGGCCCAGACGTGCTCCGCCGTGCCTTGCATGCGCGGGTCGGTGTACGGAAGGAACTCGACCGGCCAGATCATCCAGGCGGCGGCGCCGGTGGAGAGGCCGGAGGAGGGGTCGCGGAAGGTGTTTCGAGCCGGGTCCCAGAATTTTTTCAGGACCGCCGCCTCGAGCTCCTTCCGGCGCGCCTCCCACCGGGTGAGCCTCGCCGGGTCCTCGCCGGTTGCGCGTCCGGCCGCGACGCCAGACTTCAGCGCGAGGACGATCGTCCCCGCGCCCTGGAGGCCCTGGACCAGCGACGGGATATCGTCCTCCATCGCGGGCGCCTGGAGGCCCGTGAACGGGTCGCGCCAGGAGGCGAGGAAGTCGGTCCCGCGCCGAATCGCGGCGTAGACCTTCCCGAGGTAGCGCGCCCGGTCCGAGGACGGGAGGAAGCGCGCGTGGTCCCAGAGCGTCCAGACGGCGAGCGCGGCCTCATCGATCTCGAAGAGGATGGGCCCCCCGGCCATGCCGTCCGCGTAGTAGTTCATCTCCATGGTGCCGGGGAGGAACCATCCGTCGCGCTGAACACGGGCGTAGAACTCGTTGTGCTTCTCCACGGCCTCGGGGAAGCCGGCGAGGTCGAGGGCGTGGTTGATGAACGACCCGTCGCGGGGCCAGTCCTCGCCATACGGGGCCTGGGTGGCGACCGAGGCCACGATGGCGCCGGTCGAGCGGTCGGTCGCGACCGCCGTCGAGAGGAGCCCGCGGCGCGAGATCGCAAGCGTCGTCGCGTCGCCGGTCCGCGGGAGCCGCGCCCGCGCGAGCCACTTCCTCCAGTAGTCCCGCGTCCCCTGGAGGTGGGTCGCGAAGGGGACGGCGCGCGCCTCGCGCACAAGGCGGCGGGCGTCGCTCGCGCTCCCGGCCGCCGCCACGTAGATCGTGAACTCGGCCGGCGAACCGTTCCCGCCGAGCCGCCGGGCGAGGGCGCCGGTCGCGCGGACCGCGGCAAGGGGATTCCCGGATAGCTCGCCGTCCGCGGCGTCGAGGTAGGCGTCGACGTCGGCGGGCGCGGCCTTCTCGTCCACGGTCATCACGGCGTCGAAACCGCACTGGTGGGCGTCGCTCGCGAAGTCTCCTCCGAGCGCGAGGTAGGAGCCCTTGCCGAACGAGGAATCGAGCGAGTCGATCCAGCGGTCCACGTCGGCCTGCAGGTCGGCGTGGTTCGCCGTGACGAAGCGCGCGAGGGCCAGCGTGTCGGCCGCTTCCGGGCGGAAGTGGAGGAGGAGGTCGTCGCGCGAGTCGTAGGCACAGGCGAAGTCGGAAAGGAGGGGGTCGAGGAGCCAGTCGGCGAGCGGGAGCCTCTCGAACTTGGTCGTCGCGGGAGCGAAGTTCTCGAAGTAGACGAAGCGCGCCTCGGCGACCGGGCTGCCGCTTCGCCGCTCCACCCGGAAGCGCCGGGCGAGAACATCCCGGTCGGGAAGGACGAGATCGGTCGCTCTCACGGCGAGACCGAGCGCTGCATGCTCCGATTCGGTGACGACGATGTTCGCGTCCTCGGCGAGGTAGCTCTGCTTCGAAGTCCAGCCGGGTCCGTTCGTCCAGGCGACTCCGACGGTACCGTCCGTCTTCTTGTAGACGACGCCCGCGAAGGAACCCATGTTGGGGAGCGCGCCCTTTCGCGGCGCGTCGCGATCGCTCGTCAGGTAATCGACCTGGTCGAAGTAGGACGGCGAGGGCCAGCGGAGCAGGTTCAGCGTCCCCTCGCGCGTGAAGGCCACCGCCATCCGGCCGTTTCCGATCGCGGCGTTGTAGCCGCCCGGATGGTTGTGGAGGCCCGCGGGGGTGAGCGTGTAGGTCACCTGGCCGAAGAGCTTGATCGGGTCGAGCTCGACCTGGACGAGCGGCACTCCGAGCGTGGCCTTCGAGATCGAGGACAGGTAGCGGACGAGCTCGACGCCCTCTCGCCCGCCGCCTCCCGTCACGAAGACCAGGATCCGGTCGGAGGCCGTCTGGCCCGACCCGGGATCGGTCGCTTCGACCTCGACCCGGTGGAAGCCCGGCGAGAGCGTCCGTTCGAGCTGGCGCCCCGTCCCGAGAGCCCCGTCGATCGAGCTCTTCCATCTATAGGCGGAATCCGGAAGGGGCTGCCCCGTGCCGTCCACGCCCTCGGCCGAGAGGGTGACCTTCTCGCCGACCGCGTACTCCGTCTCGCTCGCGGGCGAGACGATCCGAACGGCGAGACTGCCGTGACGGCAGGAAAGCACGAGGAGGACCGCAAGGAACAGGGAGAGTCCAGGTCGTCGCTTCATACCCGCCCGGTATAGCAAGTTCCGTTCCATCCGAATCTCCCGTCTCGCGCGCCGCGAGCGCCCGGATCGTGTTACGGGCTGAAACGCGGCGCCGTTTCCCTCCGTAACGGAGCGGGCTTGCCGTGCAGGGGGCTTTCGGGGCAGCCTGGCCGCGCGTGAGGTCGTCCTGAGCGCCGAGCTCGACTGCGCCGCGGATGACCTCGCGCAAGCTCTCTCAGATCCTCCCCCATCCCCGAGGAACTGTTCCCTGGGATCTCCACCGTGATAGACTGCATCCTCATGCCCCTGACGATTCCGAAGACAAGAATCCTCGAGCTCCTCCGCGAGTTTCCGGATGACGTCGAGGTAGAGGAGGTCATCTACCGCCTCTATCTCCTGGAGAAGATCGCGGCGGCCGAAGAGGACATCGCAGCGGGGCGCACCCTTTCCGCCCAGGAGGCAGGTGACGAGATCGCGAAGTGGCGGAGCTGAGGTGGGCGCGCCGCGCGCTCGAAGACCTGCGGGAGATCCACGCGTTCATCGCGCGTGATTCTCCCCCCCTCCAGTCGGAACCGTTTCCGGTGTTCCGAGGGTTTCCAGAAGGCCGGTCGCCCGTCACTTCGTCCTCTGGTCTTGGTTCTTCCGCAGTTCCTTCTTCAACACCTTTCCGACGATGTTCTTGGGGAGGCTCGGCGTGAACTCGACGTACTTCGGTATCTTGTACTCGGCGAGTTTGGGCGTGAGGTAGGTCTGGAGCTCCTCGGGCGTCAGGTTCTCACCGGGCAAAAGGACGACGAATGCCTTGCCCTCCTCACCTTTGAACTCGTCGGGGACGCCGATCACGGCGGCCTCTTGGACGGCCGGATGAGTCTGGATCGCGGCCTCGACCTCCTTCGGGTAGACGTTCTCGCCGCCGCGGATATACATGTCCTTCTTCCGGTCGACGATGTAGAAGTACCCCTCCTCGTCGCGGTTGCCGATGTCGCCGGTACGGAACCACCCCCCGTCGAAGACCTCGCGGTTGGCCGCGGGTTTGTTGAGGTAGCCGGCCATGACGTTCGGACCCTTGATCGCGATCTCGCCGAGTGTGTTCGGGGGGAGGACATGCCCCTCGTCGTCGAGGATCGCGACCTCCTGTCCGGGGATCGCCTTGCCGATCGAACCGACCTTCCGGGTTCCGTCGATCGGGTTCAAGGTGCTCGCCACGGTCCCCTCGGTGAGGCCATACCCCTCGATGATCTTGAAGCCGAAGCGCTCCTCGAAGCGGCCGATGAGGTCGGCCGGAAGCGGCGCGGCCCCGCAGACGCCGAACTTGAGACTCGAGAGGTCGAGCCCCGCGTACTGGTCCGCGACCTGGAGGAGGATGCGGTAGATCGTCGGCACGCCCGAGAAGAAGCTCACCTTGTGTTTCTGGACGAGCGGACCGAACTCGGAGGCCGAGAACATCGGACGGAGCACGATCGTGACGCCGGAGTTCAAGGCCGAGACGAGCGACATCATGGCGTTCACGTGGAAGATGGGGAGGAAGATGAGCCCGACCTCGTCTCCTCTCTCCTCGCTGGAGTGGAGGATCTCGCGGATCCCCGCCGCGGCCCAGAGAGCGTTGGCGTGCGTGAGGGGCACCCCTTTGGGTTCGCCCGTCGTCCCGGAGGTGTAGAAGAGGAAGGCCGTGTCGTCCGGCGCAGCGGCGTCGAGGGGGTCGGGCTCTCCGCGGGCGAGCGCCTCCCACTCGGGAGTCTCGAACTCCACGACGTGCTTACAGCGGGGCGCGGATTTCCTGGCGGTCTCGAACGCCGGCCGGTAGCACGATTCGACCAGGGCGCCGACGGCACCGGAATCGCGAAGGACGTAGCCCGTCTCGTCGGACCCCCAGAGGCAGTTGAGCGGCCCGGCGACCGCCCCGATCGAGGCGAGCGCGACGTCGGCGGCGAAGGTCCAGTTCTTGTTGTTCATATAGACGTGGACCACGTCGCCCTTCTCGATCCCGAGCCGCCGGAAGCCGCCGGCGAGCCGGGCGACGACGTCCGCGAAGCGCCGGAAGCTCCAGGTCTCCTCGCCGAAGTGAATGTAGGGCTTCTCTCCGAGCTCCCGGGCCCGGAGGCGCACGAGTTCCCCGAGGGTTCTTGCCGATGGCTCTATCATCTCTTCCTCCTGTCCACGATGAGGTCGGCCTTGATCCCTGTCCGCGCGAAGAGAGAGCTCTCGAACGCCTCGGCATTCTCCTCGAACCGGATCTCGTCCGGCGTCACCTCGGTCTCTTTCTGGACGCGCCCCGAGAGCTCGCCGCGAAGACCTTCCCGGTCGGCGCCGGGCGCGGGGACGACGGTGACGATCACCCGGTCGCGCGAGATCTCCTCGCGGGGGTCTTCGCTCGAAAGCTCGATCTGGAAGCTCGCGACCCCGGGCGTCGCGCGGACCGCCTCCTTGAGGTCGACAAGCGCCACGCGAGTCCCCTTGATCTTCGTGAAGTCCCGCTCGTACCGAGAGATCGGGCCCTTGACCGTGACCCACGTGTGGTCGCAGTGCTCGCACCTCTTCCAGGCCATGCCGCCGGCGATCCAGTCCCCGGTGTTGTGGCGGACGAAGACGGTGCCGCGCCAGCCCACGTGGCTGAAGACGAGGACCCCGGGCTCGCCCTCGGGCACGGGCTCCCAGGTCCTGGGATCGAGGAGTTCCCAGAACCAGTACCGGGGGTTCAAGTGGATCCCCCCATTCTGGGAGCACTCGGTGAACGCCCATTTCATCTCCGTCATCCCGTAGGCCTCGTAGATGCGGAACTTGGGGTGGGCGCCGGCCGAGCGAGCGATCTCCTGGAGCGCTTCCTTCATCGCCGGGCTCACCGGCTCGGCTCCGACGAGTGCGAAGGCGAGCGACGAGAGGGGAGGGATCTCCCCCTTCTCGACCATCGCGCGCGCGGTCCGGAGCCAGTACGACAGGTAGGACGGGACCGCCGTGATCCCCTCGAACTTTCCCTTCGAGAGGATCTCGATCTGCCGCGCCGTCGGCACGACCTTTCCGCCGCAGGTGTCAAAGCACGAGAAGCCCGCGAGGAACTTCGACATCACGATCTGGAAGAAGCCGAGGTGGGGGACTCCCGGCATCACGGAGAGATTCCTCGTGGTCCACTCGACGTGCGGGAGCTCCGGATCGGGGCGGTCGGGCTGGAGAAGCGCGGCGTACGAGAGCTCGGAGAGGATCTTCCGTGCCTCGTAGAACGTGTAGACCGCCGGCGTGGGTTCGCCGCTCGTTCCGGCCGTGGCGTGGAAATGGAAGGGGAGCCACTCCTCGGCGATCCTGCGGCCGAGCTTCCCCATGACGAAGGGCATTCTGCGGAAAAGGTGGGCGTACTCCCTCGGGCGATTCAAGGCCGCCTCGATGAGCGGGCGGACGACGTACTTGATCCCCAGGCGCGCGGTGTCGTAAGGCACGCGGTCCTCACGACCGCGAACCTTGGGCTGGAGGATGAAGGCCCGGGGGTCCGCGCGGTAGTCGTCCTTGGTGACGATCGGGAGCCTGCGGAAGTCGTCGTAGGTCGAGAGGTGCCGGACGTCGATCCCCGCCTCGCGGAATCGCTTCCGGAGGTGAGGGTGGAAGGGCTCCACGTAGTCCCTGAGGTAGGCAACGAGCCGGCGGAACGTGATCTCCCTCTGGCGAGAGGGAGAGAGCCGGTAGAAGTTCGCCACTAGGGGCTTCCCCGGACAGGGCGGTAGTAAAGGATGTCGTTGATGTCCCCCTTCGGGGCAGGGTTCCAGACCGGCTCGACTCTCATCCCCACCTTGACCTCGGAGGGGTCCGCCTCCTCGATGACATGGAAGAAGCCGGAGTCCGCTCCGTCCAGGGCGAGCGTCACCCAGGTGTAGGGAGGCTCTCTCGGCTGGCCCGGAAACGACAGGTAGACCGTCGTCGCCGCGGTCACGACGCCCGCGGGGCCGATCTCGATCCATTCGTCCTCGGTCCCGGAGAAGCAGGCCCCGCAGAGGTTCGTGGGAGGGACGAGGACTTTCTTGCAGGAAAGGCAGCGGGCGCCGTAGATCTTCCGGCGGGCGAGCCCCTCGAAGAACCGGCCGAGCGAGCGCCCGAAGCTCCAGCGGTACGGGACGACCACCTCGCCCTCGA
Source organism: Planctomycetota bacterium (assembly GCA_016209595.1). Taxonomy (GTDB): domain Bacteria; phylum Planctomycetota; class JACQVV01; order JACQVV01; family JACQVV01; genus JACQVV01. Next base: position 2,464 of record JACQVV010000218.1, on the reverse strand, counting down.
GACAGCTTTTGGGTTCGACCATGGCCTAGGTCTCTTCGTGGAAGTAGAGGATGTCGAGGAGCGTTCCCTTCCGGGCCTGGGAGATGCGAGCGCGAACCCTCATCCCGGCGGCGAGTTTCTCGATCGTCCCGGGCTCCAAGACGAGGTGGATGAGATCGGTGTCGGAGCCGTCCAGGCGCACCGCGGCGAGCGCGTAGGGAGGGTCCGCGGGCCTTCCCCAGACCTCGGCCTCGATCCTCGTGAACGAGGTCACCCGCCCGGCCGGTCCTACGGGCACGAGATCGGCGAGGGCGATGTCGGCGTGGCAGACGGGACAGGCGTCCAGCGGCGGCGACCAGACCTTCCCGCACTCGGGGCACCTCGCGCCGAGGATCTTCTTCTCGTCCCGGAGTGTGGCGAGGAAGGTACCGATCACGTTCCCCGCCGTCCACTTGTATGGGATACGGATCTCCCCCGCGAGCACTCTGGGTTCGTCCGTCATGGTTTCTCCTTCGAGAAGATCATGATGGTGTGGAACTGGATCGCCCCGCCCCAGCCGTGGCCAAGCGAGAGTCTCGCGCCGGGGACCTGGCGCTCTCCCGCCTTCCCCTGTACCTGCAAGGCGGCCTCGGCCTTCCGGATCATCGCCGAGGCTCCGATCGAGTTGGCGCAGAGAACCCCTCCGGACGGGTTGACGGGGAGCGGTCCATCCATCCGGGTCGTCCCCTCGTCGATCAAGCGCTTTCCTTCCCCCCAGTCGCATAGGCCCAGGCCCTCGTACCAGATCATCTCCTGGTAGGTGAAGGCGTCGTAGACCTCGATCACCGAGAGCTCCCGGCGCGGATCGCGGATGCCGGCCCGCTCGTAGGCGAGCTCGGCCGCCTTTCGCAGGCCGATCGGCTGATACCACCTGCGTCCCGCGTAGTTCACCCCTTCGTTCACCCCGACGGCGGCGAGGACCCAGGCGGGCGTGTCGGTGAGGTCCTTCGCCATCTCCTCGGGAGCGAAGACCATCGCGCACGCGGAATCCGACTGCGGGCAGCAGTCGGAGAGTTTGAGCGGGCTGGAGAGCATGGGCGACTTCATCGCGATCTCCATGCTGTAGCCCGGGATCCGGATGTGCGCGTAGGGATTCCTGAGCGCGTTCGTCCGGTTCTTGACGGCGACCTTGGCGGCGTGCTCCTCGGTGACCCCGTAGGCCGCCATGTAGCCGGAGGACTGGATCGCGACCGCTCCGATCGCTCCGGCGGCGAACGATCGCCCCAGGATCGGGTCGTAGCAGGTGGAGAGCCCGAGCTGGGCGTGGGCGCAATCGCCGAGCTTGTTCCCGGAGATGGCGAGCACCCGGTCGAAGGCCCCCGAGGCGACGAGGTAATAGGCCGCGATCGCGGTCGATCCTCCGACCGTCCCGCCGGTGTGGACGCGGAAGACAGGCTTGCCGTAGCCCCCGATGGCCTCGGCGCACCACTTCTCGGGGGCGTTCACCCCTTCGAAGTACTCGGGCGAGTTCCCGAAGACGATGGCGTCGATTTTCCCGAGGTCGAGGCGAGCATCCGCGACCGCCCTCTTCGCGGCCAGCCGATAAAGGGCGGGAAGGGTGAGGTCCCAGTGGGACTTGTTCTCGGTCTGGCCGATCCCGACGACGGCGACCTTGCGCCCCATCGCTCTACTCCCTGTCCGTTCCCAGGACGTAGACCAGGTTGGACTGCATGGCGAGCCCGCTCGCCGCGTGCGCGACCCCTCGCGTCGGCGCGGGTTCGAGCTGGTGCGCCCCCGCTTTTCGCCAGAGCTGGAGGCAGACCTCCCCCACGCGCGCGAGCCCCGTCGCGACGCCCGGGTCGCCGCAGAGCGCCCCGCCCGACGGGTTGACGGGGTAGTCGCCGTCAGGGCGCGTCGCCCCCGAGTCGAGGAAGCGGGCGGCCTCGCCGGCCGGAGCGAGCCCGAGCGCCTCGTAGAGCATGAGCTCCTGGTGGGCGAAGCACTCCGAGACCTCGGCGAAGTTCGTCTGGCGAACGGCGCTGCGGACACGGGCCATCCGGAAAGCGCGTTCCGACGCCTCCCGGCACGACTTCAGGCGCGCGAGGTTCCTGTGCCCCGGGTAGGCGAGGTCGTGGGAGTAGCCCGCCCCCTCGATCCAGACCGGACGGGGATGGATCTCGCGGGCGCGTTCCTCGACCGCGACCACCATGGCAGCGGCGCCGTCGGAGGCGGGTGAGACTTCGAGCGTCCGGAGCGGCGACGCTGCCACGGGGCTCGCCTCGACCTCCTCGACCGAAACGGCCTCGCGGAGGTGCGCGAGTGGATTTCGGGCGCCGTTCGTCCGGTTCTTCGCCGCGACCTCGGCCAGGGCGCGCGCTGGCGCGCCGGAGGCCTCGATCCATGCGCGGGCCTGGAGCGCCGCCGCCGCGAGCCCGCCGAGGCCGACGGGGCGCCCGAAGAAGGGATCGGACATCATCCCCGTGTAGGAGTGAGGACTCGACTCGGT
>JACQVV010000217.1 GCA_016209595.1 Planctomycetota bacterium | reverse complement strand
CCGATCTGAGCGCGCGGCAGGCAGAGCAACCGACCGTGACCGTGCTCGGGTGTGAGTCATCCGAGTGCCGGACTGCGGCGCCGCGGAGGGGTCCCGGGCGGCCGTCGAACTCGGCAGAACGCTACAGGTCGGCCCGCCGCCGCGCGGCGAAATCGGCAGAGGTGTCCAGCCGGGCCGGGACGGTGCATTTTTCTTTCACGGAAGTGCACCATCCGCTCCGAAGCCGGTTTCCTGAATAGTAAATCGTCCTCCAAGTCGCCTTCCGCGGGACAGTGGAAATCGACGGGACCGCCGAGGCGGGCCTGGACGGCATTTGCCAATCTTCCAGTCCCATTCAGGCCGATCTGCTCTCCTCTCCCTGAATGCACGGCGCGTTCCGGGACGAACGAAGCAGTCCTGTACGGAAGGAGGGACGCACCATGAGCATCACGAACAGCATGGGCACACAGACCGTGCTCGGGATTCAGGCGTCCGAGTGCCGTCTTTTTCGCTTCCGCGTTCCGCGTTTCAAGTCCGCCGCTATTCGCCGAGAAACTGCCGCCGCGCGGCCTCGACCTGGGCGCGAGCCTCGGGGGGACAGAGGGCGAGAGCCCGCTCGAACGAGACCAGCGCCTCCTCACGACGGCCCAGGCCGGTGAACGGGCGGCAGGGCCGCCGCCGCAGCCCCGAACGCGCCGCGCAACGCGCGAATTTGGCATTCCGCGCGCCCGGATCCGCTTCTTCTTCGGCCGCGAGCGTCCTTCTCGGCGTCCGGAACGACGATTCCGGCGGTTGCAGAGTCAGTTCCCGGCGTCCGGACGGGCGATTTCGCCCGGTGCAACGTACGCTCCCGGGGCCGGGACCCCGGATTGCGGCCGGCGCAAAGCACGTTTCGGGCGTACGTCCCGCAGATTCCCTTCGATGCAAGGCGCGAGCTGGCCGCGCGGGCCCGGACCGTGTTCAGTGGACCGTGTTCCGTGGACCGTGCCCGTGAACCGTGACCGTAACCGTGACCGTGACCGTCAAGGGCGACGGTTGGGTCGAAAACCGGGAGAACCTGAGCCCAGGGGAGAGGCCGGAGGGGCCTCTCCCCTACGGCGTTATTCGGTCGGCGTCGCCGGCGCCGGGGGCTCCGGCGCCGCGTGGCGGCGCTCGACGCGGAAGAAGGTATCCGGCCAGTCCCTCGGGAGCTTCCGATCCTGTCCCAGCTTCGTGAGCTCCGCGTGGAGGCCGTCCCGCTCGCGGGTCAGGGCCTCGGCGAGTTCCTCCCGCGCCTGCCAGACCTCGCCGCGGCGGGGTCCGAGGGCGCGCGTGGCCACGACCGCGTCACCCGCCCCCGTGGACCACTTGGCGAGGGGCTCGCGGTGCTTCTCCAGCACCGGATCCTTCGAGGAGGCGAGCCACCCTTTCACGGCCGCGACCTCGCGGCCCAGGGCCCACTTCACGAACTGGCTCACCGGAACCGTGAAGAACGTCCGCCAGCGTGCGGAGGAGCGGTCCTTGCCCACCGCCGGGAAGAGGTCGTCGCCGAACGCGACCACGGCATGATCGAGCCGGCCGTTATTCACCGCGCGGCTCGCGTCCACCCGAGCCGCCCCCCACCGCACTTCGCGATCCTGCGCGCGCACCCTGTCGAGAAGGGGGAGCCATCCCTGGGTGGCCGGCGCCAGATCCTCCGCGTCCGGATCGACCTCCAGCCCGGCCGACGTGAAAAGGATCTCGTCCTCCAGATCGTCCAGGGTCATCCTTGCGTCAAGCTTCCGCGGCATCTTCCCCTCCTCCAGAGTCGTTCTCGTATCGCTGGTGCTCGCTTATTCCGTCCAACCTCGTTCTTCGGAACGGAGGACTCGGTCCATCTCGTGAAGGCACATCCTCGGCGCCTCCTCGGGAACGGCGAGTAGCTTGCCCCGAGCCGTTGACCCTCGACATGCCCCCCTACCTCCGGAACGTAGGGTAGTCCAGATACCGGATTCCCAGCTCGATGCTGTACCTCGTTTTCGGGCGGGTCTCGACTTCCAGCCTCTGGAGAAGGTAGGCACGGCATTCCTCCCTATCCTCCATGGCTAGCCCCAGCACCTCGGCGGCAGCCCCGGCCGGCTCTTCGGTATCGGTCTCGATCGCGTGCTTCAAGACTTCGATGATGGAATCCCGGTACCAGTACGGCGGGATCAGCCATGAGGCCAGCTCGATCAGGGCGCTCGAACGGACATCCTGGTCCGGGTCCGTTCGCGCCACGTCGAGCAGCGTCTCCCAGGTCCTCCGTTCGTGAAGCCATACCTTCAGCGTGGATATGGCGGTCTCGCGCACGTGGGGCTGATCGTCGTTCTTGAGAAGCCAGATCAGGAGATCGAGCGTTTCTGGCTCGAGGTTGTGATGGAGAAGCTCCTGAATGTAGTCCTTTCTGTCCACCATGGCCCAGGGACGTTCCGGGTTCCTGAGGTTCTCCAGGATGAGCTCGCGGAGTTCCCTCTCCCGGATTCTCGCCTTTGCCCGCGGATTCTGCTCCGTGGCGGCCGCGGGGCTTGCCTGGCCCTCATCTCGCCCTGGCGGCAACACGGCCGCCCCAGCTTCGCCCTCCTGGATGGCTGGCGGGGCCTCGGAGCCCTTCTCCCGCGCCCCGCGTTCTTCGTCCTCCTCCGTGCTCTCCGAGTCGCGTGCGCCGGCTTCGCGAGTGCCGCCTTCGATCCCGGGAGTCGAGCCCATCTCCCGCGCCGGCCAGTTTTTGTCGTTCCCCTCGCCCTTCCCGCTCGCGGGCCAGAAAGCGAGAGCCAACCCGGCGGAAGCGAGGACCACCACGCCCGACGAGACGAGCCTCATCCGAGTTGAGCGACCGCGGAGCATCACTTGCCCGATGGGAAGTGCTCGACCGCGCGGACGATCCGGAGACAAAGACCGTCTCGATCGCTGTCCCTCCCCATGGCGATCGCGGTCGCGTCGGCCGAGAGGATGCGGCCGCGCCCGTCCGACTCGAAGCTCCTGTCGATCTCGAGGGTGCCCCTCGTGTCTCCTTCGCCCGCCCCCGATGTAAATGTCGGGATCTCGATCACGCCGTCGAAGATCCTCGGCATGCGCGGGGCAGGGGACACGACTTCGATCGCGAGGAACCGGTCGATCTTGACCGGAGGATGCTTCGTCTCCCAGCTGGTGAAGGCCTGCAAGCGCAGAAGCTCCTTGTCCATCCCCCCAGGCGAGAACAGCGTGAACTCGACACTCACCCGGAGCACGAACTCGCACTTGGCGATCTCTATCGTGACGGTCTCGATGGCTGGTCCCAGAACCTCGGCCACCCAGTTCATGAAGTCGAACACGGTCTCCAGGATCACCGAGAGGCGTTCGGCGGTCGTGAGGTTCTTTTCGAGGATCCTCGCGGCACGCTCGAACCTTTCATTGCGCTGGGGGCGCAGGGGCTCGAAACGGCCGCGAATTGCATCGGGATTGCCACCCGGGAGCAGTACGGCCCGCGCGAGCCAGGTGTCCAAGATGTCGATGATCTGCTGCATTTTCTCGCTGAGCATCTTCTTCGCATCGCGGGCCGGGAGATCAGCGGGGCCGATCACGTACGGCTCGGCCGCCGTGGCGAGGATGCGGATTCCCGTTTTCTCGGACACGAACACGACCACCTTGAGCTCGTAGGTCCCGGCCACGGGGGCCCTGAAGCTATCGTCCACGCGGACGCCCGCCTGGATCACCTGGGGGTCTGTCGTGACTGTTGGCTCGGCCGCACCTTCCAGCGTCAGCGTCACCTGGCCCATGGCGCCATCCGGGACGCCCGAGGCGATGTAGGAGACCGCGACGGTGTCCCCGATGACGGCGAGCCCCGACTGGGGCGTGACCCCGACGATCTCGACCGACTGCGCACACGCCGTCCCTGCAAGAGCTGCCGCGACCCACCCGGCCCACACGAGCGTTCGGTTCACCCTGGCTCCCCTCCTGAAAAGGACCGGCGAGAATCGTAGCCCCCCCCCCCCCGCCCGATGTCAAGCCAATTCTCCGGTGAAAGATGCGCCGTCTCACGCCGGCATCCTCCAGCGTTTCGGACGTGAACGCCTTGCGGTCCCTCCACGTCGGCTAGTAGTAGATGAAGACCTCGCCGCCTCCGCCGGCCGCGCCTTCCGGGGCCGAGAGCTCCTTGCCACAGGCGCATGTGAATCGTATCGACATGGCTCGCTTCCTCCCCACCTGAGACCCTTGAGCGCCCGTATCCTAGCAGCCTGCCCGGCCGAGGTGCCTTGCCCGCTCCCGGTCCCGTTCCCGAGAAACAGCCGGGAGCGGGAGCAGGAGCGGGCGCGGAACAGAACGGAGCAGAATGCAACGATGAGGTACACTCCGGCCGGCCTTTCAGGAGACATCCATGCTCCGCTTCCGCTTGATTCCCGTCGCCGCCGCCCTGCTCTGGGTCCTGCCCTGCCGTGCAGAGTCGAACGTGGGCTTCGCCGTCCTCGACCTCGAGCACGGGGAGAATCCGATCGTCGTCGCCGTCTGGTATCCGACCGACGCGGACCCGAAGCCCCATACCTACGGCGGGTCCACGCAGGGCCGTGTCTCCGTCGACGCGGAGCCCCGCGCCGAGGGGGGACCGTTTCCGCTCCTCGTATTCTCCCACGGCTACGGAGGTAGCGGGCTCGGCGCCGTCTTCCTCTTCGAGGCCCTCGCCGCCCGCGGCTGGATCGTCGCCGCCCCCGACCACAGCGACCGCCACAGCGCCGTCCGCATCCGGACGGGACAGCAGGCGGACTTCGATCGAATCGGCTTTCTCCGGCACGCAAGGGAGATCAGCGAGTCGGGGCCCGAGGACCGCGAGGCCTATCTGTACCGCATCGAAGAGATGGAGAGCACGCTGGCAGGCGTGCTCGCCTCGGAGCGTTTCGGCAAGAGGATCGACCCCGAGAGGATCGCGGTCGGTGGACACTCTTTTGGGGGCTACACGGCGCTCGGTGTCTGCGGCGCCCTCCCGGGCCGGCGCGACAAGCGGGTCCAGGCGACGCTCCTGTTCTCCACGGGGGCCGCGGGATACCTCTATCGCGACGCGGAACTGGCCGCCGTGGACATGCCGAGCATGTACCTCCTCGGAGAGCTCGAGAAGGAAGACCGTCGTGGGGAGAAGACGATGACGGAGATTGCCGAGAGGGTCCACGGGCTCCTGCCCGCGCCCAAGTATTTTCTCGAGGTGAAGGGGGCGAACCACTTTTCGTTCAACAACCGGTTCTCCGACACGCCGGGCGCGCGCCGGATGAGCGGGACGGCGGAGCAGTTCGACGTCATTCGCCGCTACTCGATCGCGTTCCTGGAAAAGCACGTCCTGGGCAGCCGGGAAGCGGACGCCGTGCTTGACGCGCCCGACCCGCTCCTGACGCGCTCCGAGCGAACGCGATAGCGCATTCGAGCGCTGCGAAACGAGGGGCAGGCGTGAAGGACTGGGGCCCGCCGATTGCTGGTCACAACAACATGGACCGCCAGCTCCATGCTGACGCGGGCTCGGAGACGCCCCCCCTCTATCCCGTCTTCCTGGCGCTCGCCGGCCGAAAGGCGGTCGTCGCCGGCGGGGGCACCGTCGCCTCCCGCAAGATCTCCGGCCTCCTGGAGTGCGGCGCCCGCGTGCTCGTCATCGCCCCGGAAGTCGTCCCCGAGATCGAGGCACTGGCGGCGGCGGGGACGGTCGAGCTCCGGCGCCGTCCCTTCGCCCCGGCGGACATGGAGGGAGCGTTCCTCGCCGTCGCCGCGACCGACGACCCCGCGACAAACGAGCTCGTCTTCCGCGAAGGAGAGGCACGCGGGATCCTCGTCAACGCCGCCGACGACCCGGCCCACTCGAACTTCATCCTGCCCTCGCTCCTCCGGCGAGGAAGCCTCGCGATCGCCGTCTCGACCGCCGGCCGGAGCCCCGCGCTCGCCGTCCGCATTCGCGAGGAGCTCGAGCGCCGTTTCGGACCGGAGTACGCGACATGCCTCACGATCCTCGGCGGCCTCCGCGACCAGGTCGCGGCGCGCTTCCCCGATCCCGATGCGCGCAAGACTTTCTGGTACCGCCTCGTCGATTCGGACCTTCTCGACGCGATCCGATCGGGGGACGAGGACGCCGTGACGCGTTCGATCGAACGCGCCCTGGAAGGGGCATAGGGCTTCCCGAAAAGTCTCTACAGCGAGGCGACACTCCGGCCCTTCTCGCGGCTCGTCCTCGATCACCACCGCGAATCCGACGGGATGGACTGGTCGCTCGAGGCGCGTGTCGAGGCCGCCGGCGGCTCGACGTTCCTCGTCGTCAAGGCTTCCGATCCTCGATCTCTGGGGTTAGCCTGGTGCTCGCTTACCTGAGCACGGCGGGGACGCACCGTCGGTCCACCACCCCAAGGATGCCATGGAAGAGCCACTCCGACCGAAGCGCAAGACCTACAGCTCGGCGCTCAGGCGTCGCGCGGTGTCCCTCCACCTCGATCAGGGCCGGACGATCAAGCAGCTCGCCCGGGAACTCGATATCTCCGAGTCGACTCTGAGGCGCTGGGTCTCGAATACGCTCTCCCATGGAGGACCTGATCGCTCATCGAGGCATGCGGCCAATTGCGCCTGCATGTCCTGCTGGCGCCGCGACAACACCTGAGATGCACCGCAGGGCTGCGGCGTCCGGTGGTAGATCTCGCACGCCTTTTCGATGAACTCGTTCATGGGCTCCGGTGAGTGTAACATCCCAGCCTCTGGCCGTCCAACGCCGGATTGCGCGGGGGATCGACCCCCTCCCCCTGAAGGATTGTGCGGAGCGAGACGACCCGTCCGATCACGGCGACGGCGGGCGAGTGGACGCCGCCCGATGCCGCGTCCTGGGCGGCGCGCGCGAGCGTCGTCACGACGACCCGCTCGGTCTCTCGGCTCGCGTCGACGATGAAGGCCACGGGAAGATCGCGCGGGTAGCCCCGATCCTCGAGTTCTTCCCGCCAGCGCGGGACCGTCGAGACCCCCATGAGGAGGACCAGGGTATTTCGAGGATGGTAGGGAGGAAAGGAGAACCCGTCCTCGCCCTGGCGCGGATGGGCGCTCGCCACCGTGAAGGCGTCGGCAAGGTCCCGGTGCGTGAGCGGGATGCCGGCGAGCTCGGGGGCCGCGACGGCGCTCGTCACCCCCGGCACGATCTCGCAGGGGACGCCGGCTGCCGCGAGCGCGAGCGCCTCCTCGCCGCCGCGGCCGAGGACGTTTGGATCCCCGCCCTTCAGGCGAACGACGACCTTCCCGGCGCGGGCGTGCTCGACCAGGATCTCGACGATCTCCTCCTGGCTCATCGAGTGGCGGCCGCACCGCTTCCCGACGTCGATCGCGAGCGCGGTGACGCCATCCAGCATTCCGGGCTCGACGAGCGCGTCGAAAAGGACCACGTCCGCCGATTCGAGGATCCGGCGTCCCCGCACCGTGATGAGGTCGGCCGCGCCGGGGCCGGCGCCGACGAGGAAGACCTTGCCGGGGGACCGGATCTCGACCTTGCCGTTTACGGGCGCGCGGGGGCTAGCCACCTTTCGCTCCACCAGCGATCGAGTTCAGGGAGGAGGTACCGGAGCCGGCACTTCTTGAACTCGCGCACGCTGAAAAGGATGAGGTAGTCCTCGACCCCAACCTCGGAGGCCAGGCTCCGCGCGGTGCGGCGGACCCCCTCCTCGTCCGGGGCGTGGAGCATCGAGTAGAGGGAGTAAGGGAAGTCGGGAACCGTCTCGCGCGCGTAGCAGTGGCTCACCTCGGGAGCCTCGGCGAGGCGGCGACCCGCGTCGTCGAGGCGCTCCTCGGGGATGCGCCAGACGACCATGCCGTTCCCCAGGACGCCGAGGTGATGGTGCCGAAAGGTCGCGGCGTATCGCCGGAGCACTCGCCCTCGAAGCGCCCCCGCCCAGGAGAGGAAGGTCTCCTCGTCGCAACCCGCCTGGGCCGCGAGCGCCCCGAAGGGGGCGGGCTCGAGAGGGAGAGGCGTCTGGAGGGCGCGCAGGATCGCGGCGAGCCGCTCGTCGGGCCGGATCCGCACCGGGGTCGCGGCGCCCGAGACACCGGAGTCGTTCCGGGACGTTTCGAGCGAGAAACGGACGCCGATCTTGTAGGTCCGGCGGCGCCGGAGCGGCGCGAAAGCCACGCCATCCGCCTCGGCCGAGAGAATGGAGAGCGTCCTCTCAAGGCCCATCTCCTCCGGGACCGCGAGGGTGAACCAGAGGTTGTAGGCGTGGTCTCGCTGGTAGTTGTGCGTCACCGTCGGGTGGCGGTTCACCACCTCGGCCACGCGGTCGATCTCCTCCGGCGCGACCCTCGCCGCGACGAGCGCGCTCTCGTAGCCGAGGGCCTCCCCCTCCAGGATCGCCGAGATCTCGCGGAGCGACCCCTGGGTCTCCCACTCGGCGAGCTGGGTGAGGACTTCGTCCGCGCCGACGGAGAGCCCGGCGGCCAGCGCCGCGAACGGGTCGCTCGCAAGAGGGACCTCCTCCTGGACCGCCGCGGCCAGGCGGTTCTTTGCCTCGGGGCAGAGCGTCACCGTGCGCTCCCGGCCGGCATGAGTTCGAGCGGGTTGGCGTGTGCCGCGATCTCCTCGTCCGTGAGGGTGCACGCGGGATCCGGGCCCCAGCGTTCCCCCGTCGCCGCCTCGGCCCGCGCACGGTGCGCGCCTCGGCAAAGCGGTTTGAAGACGCAGGCGCCGCAGCGGCCGGTCAGGAGCTCCTCGCGACGAGCGAGCTCGCGAGCGAGGGGGTGGGCGAGGATCTCGGCGAGCGATTGGCGCGCGAGGTTTCCCAGTGGCGCCGTACGCCAGAAGGGGTCGGGGTAGACCCTGCCGCGCGGATCGACGGCGAGGACGCCCTCGCCAGCCGGGTTCCCGCCGCGCGCCGCGAGCATCCGCTCGACGCGGCGGGCCGCCGCCACACCGTGCCGATCGCGCACCGCGAGGACGAGACATGGCCCGTCGAAGTCGCCCGCCCCGGTCACGACCCGTGTCGGAGCTCCCTCGTCGAGCCAGCGCTCGGCGAGCCGGAAGAGCCCCTCCACGACGGAGCGCGTCTCTCCTCCCGGGAGCGCGTCCGGCATCAGGCCGAGCCCCCGGCCGGAATAGACGAGGTGCGAGAGGTAGAAGCGGTCGAGGCCAAGCGAGCGTGCGATCTCGGCGAGCTCCTCGACATGGGGGGCGCTCCCCCGGGTGAGCGTCATTCGGAGCCCCGCGGCGATCCCCGCCTCGCGGGCAGCGAGGAGCCCTTCCACGGCCCGGTCGAACCCGCCCGGCATGCCACGGGTAGCGTCGTTCGCCTCTCGCGGCCCGTCGATCGAGACGCCGGCGTAGGACAGGCCGGCCGCGGCGAGCGTTCGCGCCATGGCGCTGTCGAGAAGCGTGCCGTTCGTCGAGAGGTGGGCGTTCATCCTCAGGCCGGTCGCGTGGCGGACGAGAAGGACGAGGTCCTCGCGGAGGAGCGGTTCGCCGCCGGAGAGCACCACGTTCCGCACCCCTCCCCGGGCGAGTGTTTCGAGAAGACGCTTGCCGCTTTCGGTGTCGAGAGCGCCACGCGACGGGCGCGGGCCCGCCGCGATGTAGCAGTGCGGGCAGCGCTGGTTGCAGTGACGGCAGACGTTCCAGACGACGACCGCCGGCCCGCTGCGCGGCCCGTATCGCGCGCTCTCGTCCCCCACATCCTCGCGCGCGCCGGCTTCGCCCGCATCGCTCAAGGCGCCGCGCGCGACCGCAAGGAGCCGGCTGACGGCTAGCATCGGATTTCACTCCTCGTCCAGGAGGGCCGCGACCTTTTCCAGGAGGAACGAGTCGGACCAGGACGTTCCCCGGAAGTCGAAGGCCCGGTTCCCCGACCGGTCGACTAGCGCGATCAGCGCCTCGTGGCCGATCTGGGTCGTCGGTCCGATCGTCTTCGGGACGCTCCGGACGACTCCCCAGCGGTCGAGGACGCCGTCCAGGGTTTCCCGGTCCCCGCCCACGAAACGCCAGCCAGCCGGGTCGCAGCCCAGACGCGCGCCGTACGCGCCCAGCGCGAACCGGTCGTCCCGGACCGGGTCGATCGACACGGCGACGATCAGGAGATCCTCGCCGAGCCCTTCGCGAAAAGCGTCCTGGACGACCAGGAGCTTCCCCAGCTGCTCGGGGCAGGTGCTGTGACAGGAGGTATAGAAGAAGGTGAGGCAGACGACCTTCCCGCGCGCCTCGGAGAGCCGGAACGTCGTCCCCCGGGCGTCGGCGAGCGCGCAGTCGGGAGCGGGCTTCCTCTCGAGGGCGACAGCGACCGGCGCGCCCCTGGCCCGGCCGCTTGCGCCCGCGAGCGCGACGCCACCCGCCCCGGCGAGCGCGAGACCCGCCAGGGCGAGGAACGCGCCGCGGGCTCTTCCCCCGCCAAGGAGCTCGCGGCGCCAGACGAGGATCGTGACCGAGGAGAGAACGACCGGCACCCCCGCCATGACGAGGGTCCCGCCGATCGCGGCTCCCCGGTCGGGCCGGTCCCAGCCGAAGCAGTAGGCTCGCACATCGCGCGCCGCATCCTCGAGGAAGACGCCGTCCAGGTCGACCGTCGCGAGCGCCCAGACGAGGAGCGCAACCATCCAGACCGCGGCGAGGATCGAGAGCGGGAGGACGGGGAACCGTCCCTCGCCCGCGGTTCGGACGGCGGCGGCGCTCATCCGATCCCCCAGGCCTTCGAGAGAGCGAACCAGTTCGCGGCGTAAACAGCGATGAAGAAGACGAGGAAGAGGACCACGAGCACGAGGACCCCGGGGGCCGGGAAGCGCCGGTGCTCGCCCGCCGCCGCCGTGTCCGCCGCCGGGGCGAGCGGGGCGATGGGCGGGAAGGCAGGTCTCCCTTCGACGCGCTTGCCCAGGAGGAGCGTCGCGACGGCATTGGCGGCGAAGATGAGGACGCCCAGGAAGGCGACGACCCCGCCGATACCGAGACCCGCCTGTAGCGCGCGGGCGGTCGAGTCGAGCAGCGTCGCGGGAAGCACCGACCCCGCGAACGTCACGTCCCAGTGGCGGCGGGGATGCCCGAGGGCGCCGAGCCCGGTCATCGAGATCGAGAGGACGGTGATCCCGGCGGCGAAGAGCCACGGCTGGACTCTCGCCAGGCGCGCCGACCACCACTCCCGCCGGAAGACGAGCGGGATGACGTAGTAGGTGAGCCCCATGAAGGCGAGCGTCGTTCCGCCCACGACCGTGGAGTGGAAGTGCCCGGGGACCCGCAGCGTGTTGTGGACGCGGAGGTTCACCTGCTCGGTCCCGATGATGACGCCAGAGACGCCGCCCAGGAAGCCGAAGATCGCGAGCGAGAGCGCCATGGCGCTGAAGGCGGGGTTCTTCCAGGGGGCCTTGCGGAGCCACTGGAAAAAGCCCGCACCGAAGCCGCTCCTCCTCTGCGCCACCTCCACCGAGGCGGGGATCGAGAGGGCGTGGACGAGGCTCGCGAAGACGGCGCGGGACATCGCGTAGCTCGTGTTGAAGATCTTCCATGCCCCCGAGAAGCCCGGATCGACGAGGACGTGGTGCGCGCTTCCGAGGTTGATGAAGAGGACGTAGAGCAGGAACGCCGTCCGGGAGACCTTCTCGTTCACCGCCTTCCCGCCGACGGTGAGCGTCGAGAGGAGATACCAGATCGCGACCATGGCACACAGGTTCACCTGCTGGGCAGGGTGGCCGAAGCCCCAGAAGGTGAGGCGGTAGACGGCCGGGTCGACGGCGTCGATGAGACCGACCGACCAGAGGAAGGCCGGGATCATCGTGATCGCGCCGTGGACGAGCGTGAAGACCGCGATCGTCGCGGCGGCGCCGAGGCCGTAGGTGAAGAGCGGCAGGGGCCCGGTCGAGGCGCCCGACCGCCTTGCCTCGACCACGTTCAGGAAGAACAGAAGGCAGACGAGGAGCGCCCCGACCGCGAAGAGGATGAGGCCCAGGTAGAAGAGCGGGTGGCTCTTGAGCGGCGGGTAGGCCGTGAACATGACCGACGCCTGGTCGAACGGGCCGAAGAGGACGACGCCGTTCACAAGAAGCGTGCCGGCGAGCATCAGGGCGTAGGCCGCGTAGGCGAGCTTCGGCAGCACCTGCCGGGAGGAGAGGACGACGGTCGAGGCGAAGACGAGCCCGGCCATCTCGAAGAAGACGATCCAGAAGACGAGCATGTTGATGCCGTGGAACGTCACGAGCCGGTAGTACCAGTTCGCGTCGAGGAGATGCACAGCCTGCCAGCGCGTGAGCCCGAGCAGGATCGCCGCGATGGCGCCCAGGAGGAGGAACACGACGGCCGTGACGGCGTTGAGTTTCACGAGGGTTTCGGCCGAGCGGTCCAGGGTGAGCCCGGTGACCTGGCAGACTCGGCTCGGTCTCGTCTTCGTCTCGCGGGCGGGGGCTTCGATTGCCATGGCTCGGTCACTCCTCCTCGACGAGGATCTTGCCCACCATCTGGTGGTGGCCGACCCCGCAGTACTCGTTGCAGACGATCAGGAACTCGCCCGCCGAGCTCGGCGTGAGCCGTGCCACGTATTCGTAGCCGGGGAGGACCTGGAGGTTGATGTTCACGGGCTGGAGGCTGAACCCGTGCTGGAGGTCGACCGAGGAGAGGCGCACCCGGTAGGTCCGGTCCTTCTTCAGAACCAGGATCGGCTCCCACGCCCAGGTCCGCGCGAGGAGGTAGCTGTCCTCGTCCTCGGCCGCCTCGACGACCGGGACGCCCTTTTCGTAGACGGGCAGCCCCCTCGCGTCTTTCCTCTGGCGGGCCGCGACGAAACGGGCGGCGCGGCGGGCAAACTCGTCGGGCTTGATCCGGTAGGTCTCGGACGGCGGGTTCTGGCCACCCAGGGCAGCCCAGGCCACCATCACGCCGAACATGGCCAGGCACCAGACGAGGGCGATCGAGAGCCAGATCTTCTCCTCCCGGTCGACCGGCGCCCACCAGTGCCGCGGGGGGCAGTAGAGGCTCACGGGCTAGGTCTCCTTCACGGTGAGAGGTCCACGCTCAGGAGCTCCAGGAGCCCCCAGACGGTGTAGAGGAGCAGGGGGACCACCATCCCCAGGAGGAACATCAGGAACACGTCGTCGTAGAGCATCTGGAGGAGCCTCGGGCGTTCCTCGCCCCGAAGCTCCGGTCGTTCGTCTGTCGCCATGTTCGTCTCCCCTTCACTCGATCCGGGACTGCCTGAGCTCTTGAAGGTACTGGACGAGCTTCCAGATCTCCTCGTTCGAGAGAGCGGGGTAGCCCTCCGGCGGGACCATCGGCGTGCCGGGGATGCCGATCTTGATCCGCGCGAAGAGGGCCTCAGGGCTGTCCCCGCCCCGCAGCGCCTCGGTGATGAGGTTCCGCGGGGAGATGAGGTCGCCGTGGTCGTCCGAGAGCGTCCCGACCGCGACCCCGTCCCCCTCCCCCTTCACACCGTGGCACTTCGAGCAGTGCATGATGAAGAGGCGCCCCCCCGCCTTCGCGTCGGCCCCGGCCGGCGCGGGAGGGATGTTGAGCGGCACCGGGGTCTCGTTCTCGATCCCGGCGAGCCTCTGCACGTAATAGACCGCCGCCCAGCGCTCGTAGTCGGTGAGCGTTCCCTCCATCGCGGCCATCTGCGTCCCGGGAACGCCGCGGCTCACCACGCCGAAGAGGTCTTCTTCGGTCGGGACCCCGTTCGCCGTGGAGACGTATTTGAAGTGCTTCTTCGTGAAGTCGCGCGGCTTGGGGATGGAGAGGCCGCGAGAAGGCCCATCGCCCTTCCCCTCCTTGCCGTGGCACTTCTCGCAGTTCTTCTCGAAGACCCCCTTCCCATACTGGATCGATTCGTCGTTTCGCTCCGGCTTGCCGGTCTTTCGATCGCCGTTCTCTCCGCCGCTGTCCGAGCAACCGGCGGCCAGTGCCAAGACGAGGGTGAGCGCGGGAAGGTTCGAAAGGGTCGTGCGGCTCATGGCGTCCTCCGGAATTCGCGCCAGGATTTGAGGGTCCGGTCGTACTGGCCGGCAGGCCTTGCGGCCGGGATCACGTCGAGGAGGGAGAAGGTCTTCGTCGAGTACTGGTAGATCCCGCCCCGGTCGTCGTAGAGGCTGACGAAGAGGATGCTGCCGTCGGCGGAGAACTCGGTGTGGAGCGGCATCGCCCCCGGCCGCGGCGTCGTCTTGTGGACGACCCGAAAGTCCTCCTTGGAAACGAAGAGGACCTCCTCGCCTGAGGTCGTGACGAAGAAGTCGTGCTCGGGGTACGAGCGGACGAAAACGTTCGTGTGGCCGCGCACGGGGAGCGCCGTGGCGGCGAGCTCCGTCACTTTTTCGAGGACCGGGCCAGCATCGCCCCGGCCGATCCGGTAGACCGAGATGCCGTCCCCGTCGATCTTGGGCGCCGCCCAGTAGAGCTCCTCCCCCCGGCGCCAGGACGTCCCCGCGGCGAGGTGCGGCACGCGCTCGTTTTCGACTGTCGCGTGCCGAGCGAGATCGGTGACATGGAGATCCCGCTCTCCCGACCCGATGACGAGATCCTCGATGACCTCGAGCTGCCGGAAGGGGGCGGGGACCGCGATCCGTCCCGCCACCTTCCCTTCCTCGACGACGAGGAGCTCCGGGCGGTTCTTCAAGCCCACGAGCAGGCGCGTGGCATCGTAACGCACCACCGCCGTTGGCTCGTCCGGGAGGGGAACGACCGACACGAGCGCGAGGTCGAGGTCGAAGACGGCGAGAGACGGCGGGAGCGAGCAGGCGGCGACCACGCGGTTCCCGCAGACCTCGGCGTTGCGGAGATAGATCCCCGCCCGGACGGAGACCTCGGGTTCCAGCGTCCGCAAGTTCACCCGGAGGAGGAAACCCGTCCGCGCGGGGACGAAAAGGTGCTCCCCCTGGTACTTCAGCCCGCCATGGACGTTCGGAAAGAAGATCTCCCGCACGAGTCGCCCGTCCACGAGGAACAAGATGTTTCCCGTTCCCCGCTCGACGACCGCCGTCACGTCCGCGACGGGAGAAAGAAGCGCGCCCTCGCCGCGCGGGGCGTGGACCTTCCGGGAGGCGCGAACGTCCTCGGGAGTGAAGCGCGCCTCAATCGGCAGGCGCACGTATTCGACGATCCGCGCGATCCGGTCCTCGGGGAGCGTCAACGCGAAGCCCGGCATACGGGTCCCGGGAATCCCGTCCCGCACGATCCGCGCGAGCTCGTCCGGCGGGCGGATCCCGACCGTGGAAGCGAGCAGCGGCGGCGCGAGGAGTCCCAGCCGATCCTCCCCGTGGCAGCTTGCGCAGGCAAGGACATACGCCTGCCGGCCCTCGTCCGCCGAGGAGTCCGCGGGCGCCGGTGGATCGCCGCCGCCGCAGGCCGCGAAGAGGGGCACCGCGGCGGCGAGAAAGAGGGTCCGGCTAATAGACATCGTGCGCCGTGTTGTAGACGTTGAACTTCCCCGTCGGCGTCCGGAGCCAGTCGCCCCGGATCCGGCACTTCTCTTCGAGCGTCTCGTCGTCGTAGACCACGATCTCCCCTTGCTGGTCCCAGACCGAGACCCAGACTTCCTTGCCGCTCTTGTCGTACTCGAAGTGGACGACCCGGCCGTGGTCGGCGACCTGGATCTCCCGCGGCTCCTTCGAGAAGTCGGTCCTGTCCCAGACCAGGATCTTCCGGGCGATCGCGAGATCGGAGTTGAGCACGTGGTCGGCCCAGAGGTGCTTCGACTCGGGGTGCGTCTTCAGGAAGAGGGAGCCGCCCGAGAGGAGGGGCAGCGTGCGGACGTTCTTGAAGGCGTGCTCGGGGTGCCCCTCGGGGTCGGTCCCGATGAGGCAGAGGTCGGGCGAACCCAGGTGGACCGTCCCCCAGACGGGGCCGAACTCGGGATCCACGAAGTTCGCCCCGCGCCCGGGGTGAGGCTTGATCCCGACCTCGACCCTGGCGACGAGCTTCTGTTCCTTCGCGTCGATCACGCAGACGGTGTTGCGCATGTTCGCGGCGACCAGGAAGTACCGCTTCGTGGAGTCCCAGCCCCCGTCGTGGAGGAACCGCTCGGCCTCGATCTGGGTGATTCGCAGGTTCTCGACGTCCGAGTAGTCCACCATCCAGACGTAGCCGAGCTCCTTCACGCAGACGATCCAGGAGGGAGAGTGGTGGGAGGCCACGATCGAGGCCACGCGCGCCTCGACGAGCGGCTCCTCGGTGTCGTACGTGTAGCCGGAGGTCGAGACCACCTTCCTCGGCTGGAGAGTGAGCCCGTCGAGAACGACCATGTGCGGCGGCCAGTAGCAGCCGACGACCGCGAACCGGTCCTCGAAGTCGCCTTCGGGTCCCTTGTACTTGGAGACCTCGATCGAGCGCGCGTCGTATCCGACCTTGATCCGGGCAACTTCCTGCGGCGGGTCCATCCAGAGGTCGATGAGCGTGACCTTGGCGTCGCGCCCGATCGAGTAGAAGTACCGCCCGCTTGCCGAGGAGCGCAGGATGTGCACCGCGAAGCCGCTGTCGATGAGCGCGACCCTCTCCTTCGTGTCCCCGTCGATGATCGCGACCTTTCCGGCGTCGCGGAGGATGACTCCAAAGAAGTTCTCCCAGTTCCTCGAGTGGGCGGGGGCGGCCGGGCGCTTGTCCGGAGGGACGAGGACCTGCCAGGTCTCCTCCATCTGCTTCCGGTTCATCATCGGGGGCTGTGGCGGTGCGACCGAGAGGTAGTCCGCCATGAGCGAGATCTCGACGGGCGAGAGCACTCCCTGGGCCCCCCAGCTCGGCATGCCCTGCGGCGTCCCCTGGTTCAGGATCTTCTTCACGTAGTCCTTGCCGAGCTTCGCGATCTTCTCGGGGGAGAGCTCGGGCCCGGTCGCCCCGCCCCGGAGCGTCCCATGGCAACCCGCGCACGTGTTGAAGTAGATGAATTTCCCCTTGTCGAACTGTTCCGGCGTGAGGACGGCTGCCGCGGGATCCGGCGCCGGGTCCGTCTGAACGGGCCGCTCGTCCGGCTTCGGGGTCTCGTCCGGCTTCGGGGAGTCGTCCGTCCTCTCGTCGCTGCCGTCACAGCCGGCGAAGGCCAGAACACAGAAGAGAGCCGCTGCCGATCCCGACAACAGAAGGGCGCCACGTGCGATCATCGCTCTATCTCCCCGGGTCTCGCGAAGCTGTCCGCCGCGTCTCGCGACGCTCAGCGCAATCGCGATGCCGGCGCGCTTTGCTTCGCGGCGAAAATCGGCGGCCTCTCTGCCGGCCGTCTTCGCGTCGATTCCGAGCGAGCCCAGCGTCCCTGGGAGACGTGGCCCCAGCGTGCCGGTTCCCCGCGCCCGACGAGGCAGTCAGGACCGGCTGACGGACCGGTCAGGGTTCGCTCTGGCCTTCCTCACGAATCGACCGGAGCATCCGGTAGAGGTGGCGCTCGGAGACGCCCAGCACCTCGGCGGCGAGCTGGCGGTTCCCGCCCACCCGGTCGAGCACGCGCTGGATGTGTCGCCGCTCCGCCTCCCGGAGCGACACGAGGTCGCTCCGGGCGCCGCCGGGCGGGAGAAGGGCCAGGTGGCAGGGCTCGATCGTCGTCTCCCCCGCGATCCTCGCGGCGAAGACCGCCCGTTCGACCGCGTGGGAGAGCTCGCGGACGTTCCCGGGCCAGGGATGGAGCGCCAGCGCCGATTCGGCCTGGGCGGAGAGGACGCAGGGCGTGGCGCCCGGCGCGGCCATCCGGGTCAGGTAGTAGCGGGCAAGGGGGAGGACGTCGTCCGGCCGATCGCGCAACGGCGGGATCGCCAAGTGGAAGTGGAGGAGGCGATAGTAGAGGTCCTCGCGGAAGCGCCCTTCCTTCACCTCCAGCCCGAGGTCGCGATGCGTCGCCGCGAGTACCCGGACGTCCACCGAGCGTTCGCGCGACGAGCCGACGCGCCGGAACACTCCCCGTTCCAGGAACCGGAGCAGCCGCACCTGCGCGGAGAGGGGCATGTCGCCGATCTCGTCCAAGAGGAGAGTCCCCCCATCCGTGATCTCGATGATCCCCAGGCGGGCTTCCGTGGCGCCGGTGAAGGCCCCCTTCTCGTGGCCGAAGAGCTCGGCATCGATCAGGTTCTCCGAGAGGGAGCCGCAGTTGAGGACCGAGAAGTTCCGCTCGCGGCGCGCGCTCGAGCGGTGGATGAGCTCCGCCACGATCTCCTTGCCGGTCCCCGTCTCGCCCTCGATGAGGACGTTGGAGTCGGTCTGGGCGATCCCCTCGGCCGCCTCCAGGATCTGCCGCAGGGACCGGCTCTCGGCGACGATCCGCCCTCCCCAGCGGTCGCGGCGCCGCCGCTCCCCCTCGCGGTAGACCTGATTCTGGCGGGCGAGCGCCGCCTTCTCCAGAGCCCGGCGGACGACGAGTTCGAGCTCCGCCATCCGGACGGGTTTGGTGACGTAATGAAAGGCGCCGCGCCCCATCGCACCGACCGCGGACTCGATCGACCCGTGTCCCGTGATGATCACGACCTCGGTCAGTGGATCGGCCTCCTTGATCCGCTCCAGAAGCGAGACGCCGTCCATCCCCGGCATCCGGACGTCAACGAGCGCCGCGTCGATCCGCCGCGCGGTCGCGTGTTCGAGCGCCGCCGCGGCATCGGCCGCCTCGAGCAAGTCGAACCCCTTGGCCCGGAGGTACTCCGCGACGTTCTCGCGGAAATCGGCCTCGTCGTCCACCAGAAGGAGCGTCGGGTTCATGGGCGAGGCCGCCGAGCGGTGGGGACCGCGCGTCCGGGCTCGGGAGCGACGCCGGGGAGCCGCATGCGAAAGACGCTCCCTCCCCCGCCGCGGCCCTCGACCGCGATCTCCCCCCCGAGCGATTCGACGATCTGCCGGGAGAGGTAGAGCCCCAGCCCGGTCCCCTTTCCCGCGGGCTTGGTGGTGAAGAAGGGCTCGAAGATGCGAGGGAGAATCTCGGCCGGGATGCCGCACCCGTCGTCGGCCACGGCGATCTCGACGCCGCCCGGCCGTGGGGTGGCCGAGAGCTCGATCGCCCCTCCGGGACGCGTCGCGTCGAAGGCGTTGAAGAGGAGGTTCAAGACGACCTGCTGGATGGGTCGCGAGCGGCTCCGCGGGAGGACGAGCGAACCGGGCGGATGCTCGGTCCGGGCCAGGGCGACGCGACGCTGCCGCGAGCGCGCGGTGCCCTCGAGAAGCCGCGCTGTCTCGGCGAGGAGGGCCTCCGCGTCCACGGCCTCGCAGCCGCCCTCCTCGAAGCGGGAGAAATCGAGAAGGTTCCTCAGGATCTCCTT
The DNA here is from genome assembly GCA_016209595.1 of Planctomycetota bacterium. GTDB lineage: Bacteria > Planctomycetota > JACQVV01 > JACQVV01 > JACQVV01 > JACQVV01. The sequence goes on along the minus strand of JACQVV010000217.1, from coordinate 2,239 downwards.
GCAGCGGAAGACGCTCTCCTCGATCTTTTTCAAGTGACGTTCCAGAAGACCGGCGTCCGGGCCGCCGCTCGTCGCGACGCCGGCGAGGATTTCGGACGAGCTCGCCACGATCGCCAAGGGGTTGTTGATCTCGTGAGCGACGCCGGCCGCGAACTCGCCGACCGCCGCGAGCTTCCCGGCCCTCAGAAGATTCTCCTCCATCTCCTTCATGAGGGTCACGTCCTGGATGAGAACGAGGAGAAGGCCGGTGTCCCCCCCGTCCGAGCGGAGCGAACTCACCGAGAGGAGATAGTGCCTCTTGGCGCCCCCGATCGTGACGGGGCGCTCGCAGGTCACCGGCACGCCGCCCTGCGTGACGAGCGCGAGAGGGCAAACCGGGCAGGGGGTCGCGGGGTGGGAGAGGCCCGCGACGCAGAGCCCGCTCCCCGCCGACTCATCGAGCCATCGCCGGGCGATCTCGTTCGCCCAGACGACGTGCCGCTCGGCGTCGAGGATGAGGAGCCCCGCCCCGATCGAGCGCACGATGTCCTCGGTCTTCGCCCGCTCCAGCGATGCCACCCGGTGGGCCTCTAGTATCTCGACCCCGCGCCGCCGGAGCTCCTCGACGATCGTCGTCGCGAAGTAGGCCGTCCCGAACGCCGTCACAAAAAACGCGGCCACTGCTCCCGCCACCTGGAGGTCCGTCGCGACGCCGGACGCGGCGGCCTCCCCTCCGAGAGGAAAGGACGGCAGCCAGCCCGCGGCGGGCAGGACCGCCAGCGCCGCGAAAAGCGTGCAGGCGGCAAGCGTGACGAGATAGGCCGGACGAGGCCCGAGCAGGATCCCCGCGATCACGATATGGAACAGATAGAAGAGGACGAACGGGTTCTGAGCGCCGCCCGCGAAGTAGAGCATGACGGTGAGCGCGGCGAGGTCGAGGAAGACCTGGGCGAAAGTGAGCCCGGTTCCGGCGAGCCTCTCCGGCGGGAAGATCGAGAAGAGAACGTTGTAGCCGGTCATCGCCACCGCCACGACCACCAGGGCGAGCGTCGATGCGTCGCTCAGGATTCCCAGGACGTCGCGGCACAGAAAGGCCGTGAGGAGGACGGCCGCGATCGCGACCCAGCGAAGCCGGACGATCCAGCCCGCGTGGGCCCGGCGCTCCCGGAGCTCGCTCTCGCGGGCGAAAACTTCGGGCCTTTCCCCGGGCGGAGCCGTCGCGCCACGCGCCCCTCGCCGGAAGACATACCAGGATGCCGCAACGGCGACGAGGAACGAGACGCCCGCGCCGCGGGCGATGTGGAGCCAGTGGAGGAGCTCGGCTTCGGCACCCGCGAGCAGCGTCCGTTCGACGATCTCGTAGCCGCCGAAGGCGGCGAGCCATATGCCGAGCGCGAGCGGAATCCACCCCAGCGCGAGTCGCTTCGATCCGTCGGAGGCTGACACCGGACGCGGCATGGATCCGCCGGTCGCGGAGTCGAGCGGCGCTGTGCCAGGGACGCCCGCGGGCGTGGGCTGCGTGACCGATCCTCCCATTTCGTGACCTGGCCGCAAAGCCCGTGCCCGCGCGACGGGAGCCCGTCCAGGCGTGGACACGGGAGGGCTTCACGGCAGTTTCGCGTACTCGCCATCCGCCGAGTGGATTATCTCACCCACGGGGAGTAGGGGCCGGGTTTATCCCGGCCCTGGTGCGGCGGGGGATCAACCCCCGCCCTACAGCAACGATGCAACGTTGGCGTAGCGTCTGGTCCCTTCGCGCCCCAGGCGTAGAATCTCGCGGGGGTCGGGATGTCCGAGAGCGAGTTCGAATCCACGTTGCCGGAGAGTCCGCCGGGAGAACCCGCTCCTGGACCGAACGCCTCTCTCTACCTCGCCGCGCGGGCCCCGCGTTCTGCCTGGTCCCGCTCCTTCTCCTTCTTGAAATACTCTATGGTGAGGGCGAGGCCCTCCTCGCGACTGACTCTGGGCTCCCAGTCGAGGAGCCGCCGGGCGAGCGAGATGTCCGGGCGGCGGACCTTGGGGTCGTCGGAGGGGAGCGGGCAGAAGACGATGGGGCTCTCGGACCGAGCGAGGCGCTTCACCTGCGAGCTTGCGATATGAATTCAGAGAAACGGCTGCTTCACATCCGGGCGTGGGGAGACTGGACCGTGAAGGACTACGAGTTCAGGTTGTGCGCGCTGAACGATTCCGCTTTCGTCGTGCTTTCGCGGCTCAAGTTCGCCGCCGGGGGTGACGCGCTTCTATTTCCCAACAGCGAGGG
>JACQVV010000216.1 GCA_016209595.1 Planctomycetota bacterium | reverse complement strand
GAGCGTGGGTGCATGACCGTTCTTGATAGGAGACTACGATTCCGGGTCTGTCGAAGTCGGCCTCGCTCTAGTACTAGTCCTCGTACTCGGTGTCGTGCTGGTACACGTATTCGTTGTCGTACTCGGATTCGAGGCTCGCATCGGTAACCTTTGACGACCAACGCCAGCCTGCTTGCCCTCGGAAGCGCCAGACGCTCGCGCCCTCGGCCACACTCCGAGTACGAGTCCGAGTACGAGAACGAGAAGGAACCCGAGGACGAGTACGAGTTCGAAGCCCGAAGCGACTCGCAATATCGGTCATGCACCCAAGCAGCGCTTGGAAGATGACAGACTGTCGAGTAGCATGGCGCTTGCTGGCGCGTTTCACTGTGACATGAGCCATTTGTCTGCACTGCCTTGGACCACAGGGGCGCGCCCATCTACTTCTTCCCTGAGTTGTCCGGACCGGAGGAGGCGAGACAGGATGGGCCATCTGGGACATCTCAAGGAACAGTACCAGTCGCTGGTCCACCGCCTGGGGGCTGGACCCGTCGCGCTGCCGGAACCGCGGGACTCCGCGGCGTGGGGAGGCTGGAAGGAAATCCTGGAGATCCTCTACACGCCGGAGGAGGCGGAGCTGGCATCCAAACTTCCGATCCGTCCTTCAAGCCTGAAACGCGTCGCGGCGCGCCTCGGGACCTCTCCCGAGGAGATCAAGCCTCGCCTCGATGCGATGTGCGACAGGGGACTCGTGCTGGATCTCGTCCATCCCGATACGGGCGAGGCCAAGTACTTGCTCGCCCCGCCGGTCGTCGGGTTCTTCGAGTTCTCGATGATGCGAGCTCACGACGGGATCCCCAAGAAGAGGATGGCCGAGGCGCTTCACGCCTACACCCATGGCGACCCCGCCTTCGCCGAGGAGGTGTTTGGCTCCCAGACCGTGATCGGCCGCACCCTCGTCCACGAGACCGCGCTCGGCGACGAAGAGCTCCCGGACGTCCTCGACTGGGAACGCGCGAGCGCAATCATCGAGTCGGCGACCACGCACGCCGTGGCCATCTGCTACTGCCGGCACAAGGCCGAACACCTGGGCGAGAGCTGCGACGCGCCGAAGGAAGTCTGCCTCGTCTTGAACGGCGGCGGCGAATTCGTGATCCGTCACGCTTTCGGCCGGAAGATCGACAAGTCCGAGGCCATGGAGATCATGGCGAAGGCGCGCGAGTCCGGTCTGGTCCAGATCGGCGACAACGTCCTCAACCGGCCGATGTACATCTGCAACTGCTGCGGTTGCTGTTGCGGGCAGCTCCAGGGGATCAACCAGTACGATCTTCAGTCCGTGACGCCGAGCGGGTTCACCCCGCACTCGGATCCGGAGATCTGCAACGGGTGCTCGCGGTGCGCTCGGGCGTGTCCAGTCACGGCGATCGTGATGGCCGGCAGGAAGATGGGCTCGAAGAGGAAGAACACCCTGTCCCCCGTCGTGGATGCCGAGAGGTGCATCGGCTGTGGCGTGTGCGCCGACACCTGCGTCCGGGGCGCGATGAAGATGGAGAGGGATCCGGTGCGGCCCACCGTCCCCGTGAACTCGGTCGAGCGGAGCCTGCGCATGTCCCTCGAACGGGGGCGTCTTGCACATCTCCTCTTCGACGAGGGAAGCGGACGCGGAAGCCGCTTCCTGAACCGGGTCATCCTCGCGCTCAACGCCTTGCCGGTCGTCCAGAAGGCGCTCGCCATGGAGCAAGTGAAGTCCCGGTTCGTGCGCGCGATGCTCGCGAGGGTGGCCGACCCCACGGGGGGGGAGGAGCCCGACGTGTAACCGTTCAGCCCCCTCCAGACTGCACTGCTTCGGCCATTCTGAGGGCTTCTGGAAAAAGGGGAGGGGGCCGCTGGCGCGGCCTTGGCTTCGCAAAGGCCGTGGCCGGTGGTACGAAGGGGGAGGGGGCTGTTCCCCTCCCCCTGAACGATTACCCCGACGTGAGGACCCCGGCTTGTCCCCTGCCCCAAGGCGCTCGGGACTACTCCTCGGCCACCTCGATCTCGACCGGGTCCGCGGCGTCCTTGTTCTCGGGGGTCTCTGCGGGGAAAAAGTCGCGGCCGCCTGTCACAGGACCGTCACCGCCAAAACGGGCAGGTGGTGCCGGACTTGACATCGGATGTCCGGCAAGGTAGCATCAGCGCATCATGAGTCGAACGACGCTGAACATCGACGATCCGATCCTGTGGGAGCTCAAAGCGGAGCAGGAGAAGCTGGGCAAGTCCCTGGGCAGGCTCGTTTCCGAGCTCCTCGCCGAGGCGCTCGCGCGGCGCCGGAAAGGGCCGGCGAGACGGCCCCCCTTCCGGTGGGTCGCGCGTCCCATGGGGGCGCGAGTCGACCTCTCGGACAAGGAAAGCGTCTGGAGCGCGCTGGAAGGCTCGGGCGACAGCACGCCGTCGTGAGCTACGCACTGGACGCGAACCTGCTCCTATACGCGTCCGACTCGAGGAGTCCGCATCACAACCGGGCCGCCAAGTTCCTGAAGCGCTGCTCGGAAGACCCCGAACCCCTCTGTTTCGCCTGGTCGACGCTGTTCGCTTACCTCCAGGTCGCGACTCACCCTTCCGTCTTCTCCCGGCCCCTCGCGCCGGACGAAGCGCGCGCGAACGTCGAGACGCTGCTCGCCCTTCCCCAGGCGAGGATTCTGACGGAGATGGACGGATTCTGGGATGTATTCCGCGAGGTGACGAGGAACCGCGCCATCCGAGGGAACCTCATCCCCGATGCGCACCTCGCTTCGATCCTGCGGCAGCACGGCGTGAAGAAGCTCTACACGGCCGACGTGGATTTCCGTCGTTTCGACTTCCTGGACGTGAAGAACCCTCTCGCGTGACGCGAAGCGAGCTCGTGGCTACCTCTCCGTCACCTCGATCTCGACCGGGTCCGCGACGTCCTTGTTCTCGGGCGTGTAGTACTCGTAGACCTCGGATTTCGCGGTCTTTGCCTTCAGCGGATACCGCGCCGAGAGATGGTAGCGGAACGCGAACTCCTGCCCGGGCTCCATCGCGCCGAGGTATATTCTCACCTCGCGCGGCGTGAGCTCGTAGCGGTCGATCTTCTTCTCGCCCAGGAGCTCTGCGAAGTCCCCCGCGTCCACGACGAAGCCGGGTGGAAGGCCCAAGGTCACGATCACCATGAAGGTCGGGCTATCCCCCTGATAGCGCACCTTGACGTCGCAGGCGAGGGTGTCCGAGACCGCGAGCTTCGTCCGGTCGTAGGCAAGCTCGATCGCGATCGGTTTCTTCTCCTCGGGAACGTCCGCCCACGGAAGGTAGTAGCGCGAAACCACCTGGTACATGAGGTTTGTCTCGCCCGAGACCTCGATCGAGAGGCGGTTCTCGCCGATCCTCGTCGCGTCCCCGAGATCGACGAGCTGCATCACGTCCGCCTGGTCCGGGTCGATCCGGATCTTCTCGGCGCGGTCGCCCATGGAGAGCGAGATCTCCACCGCCTCCCCGCCTTCGGCGGCCTGGGAGGCGTAGAGAAGCGCCTTGAACGCGAGGATCGTCGCCTGCGTCGAGCCCCATGTCCCGTTCCCCTGCTTCGTCTTCACGAGGTACGAGAGAGCCCGCGTCACCGAGGTGGCGAAGCCACCGTGGTGGGCGAGCGCGTAGGCCGCGAGCGAGGTCGCCTCGACGTCGGCCGAGGCTCCCTTCGCGTAGTAGAGCGTCTGCGCGGAGCCGTTCGACCAGTACGAGACCGCCGTGCCGTCAAGCGTGTCGTCGATCCGCGCCTTGTCGAGCTTTTCGAGCACGGCGAACGTCCTGTCATCCTTCCCGTCCCACGCCGCGAAGGCGTTGGCGAGGAGCGACAGCGTGTAGAGGTCGAGATCCTGCGCGGTGAGCGCGTTCGTCGCGAGCCACTGGATCGCCCGCTCGAGCGGCTCGCCCTTGTATCCCGACTCCGCGAGGCCCCAGGTCACGTATGCGGTGACGACGATCTCTCCCGAGAGGCCGCGCCAGCTCCAGGCGGTGCTCGATCCCTCGAGGTCCCAGCTTCCACTCGCCTTTTGTTTCGACAGGACGAACGACTGCGCTCGCTCGATCACGCGCTCGTCCACGTCGAAGACCTTTGCCATGTCCGTGAACTCCAGGAGCCCGTACGCCGAGAGAATCAGGTTCGCGGGCGGGTTCCCGTGCCAGTCGAAGCCTCCCGTGTCCCGGATCTCGTAGTTGAGGAGCGTCTGGTAGCCCTGGTTGATGTACGAATCCGCGGTCATCTCGATCTCGGGCGTCAGCCGACGGCTGCGCTTCAGGTACTCCTTCACCAGGACATTGGGATAGGTGAAGGAGCTCACCTGCTCGAATCAGCCGTGGGGGGCGCCGAGGATCCCCTCGACGCCTTCGAGGACCTGGGCGTAGATGCCCGGATAGGCCTTGAAGATGATCTTCTGCGAGCCGGGGACTGTGTTCGCGGGCACGTCGAGCAGGAGCTCGCTCTTTCCCGCGGCGAGCCGCCCGTTCTTCACGTCCTCGAACTTCTTCCCGTCCGGCTCCACGCGGACCGACTTCTTCACGGCGTCGGCGAGCCGCGAGCCGTAGGCGTTCACCTGGAGCTCGTTCCTCTCGCCGATCCCGGTGACCTTGATCCTGAAGTGGATTGCGCGGACCTCGTTCGCCGCGAGCTCCACGATCTTCTCGGCGCCGTCGAGGGTCTCGAACCACGGCTTCCCGGGGCTTTCCAGGACGAGCCGCACCCGCTGCGGCTCGGCGAGGTAGTTGTAGACCGCGACGGGGAGCGAGACCTCGTCGTTCTGGGTGAAGGCGACCGGGAGGTCGGGCTCCACGAAGAAGTCCTGGAAGACCCGTATGTCGGCCTCGCCGGACCCCAGGAGCCCCGACCTCGAGGACGCGCTCGCGGTGAGCCGCCAGGTCGTGATCGAGTCGGCGATTCTCAGGGGAAGAACCGCTTCGCCTTTCTCGTCCGTCACGAGCTCGGGAACGAAAAGCAGCGTCTCCGGGAACCACTCGCGGACGAACTGCGGCATGGCTTCGCGGGTTCCGCCGCCCTCTCCGGCGCCGCCCTTGCCCGGGTCGGCCGCCGCGTCGCCGGGCAGCGCCAAGCCCCGCTGCGCGGCCGGAGGCGGAAAGGCGCCGCCCCTGAAGCGTCCACCGTACGGGACGGCGCTCGAACCTGCCGACAGGCTGCTCCGGAGGCCGAGATCGTGGGACTCGAGAGCCTCGTTGTAGCCTTCGTACGCGTCGAAATCCCTCGCCCACCGGCCGCCCCACCACCCGCCCGCGTAGTTCACCGCGGTCGCGTTCGCGATGTCGTCCGCGGTCCCGGCCTTCCCGTCGGCCGCGGCGAAGGCGAGGCGGTAGCCCGTGAAGCGCGCGTCGAGGGCGTAGGGGAAGTTCGCGGCGGGGTCGGCGGCGAGCTCGATCCGGTTCCCCCACGGATCGACCAGATCCGCGGCCTGGAGAAGCCCCTCCTCGACCAGCCGGTCGAGGACGCCGGCGGGGAGCTTCCAGGCCCCCCCTTGCGGGTCCACGATCTCGGAGGCGTGGTTCCAGCCCCAGACAGCGAGGGCGGAATAGACCTTCCACCACCGCCCGTGGGCCACATAGAGGAGGAGCTGCTCGGGGCGGAAGTTCGAGTCCTCGGCAGCGATTTCCGCGAGATCGAAGGGCCGCCCGGCCGGGTCGAGGGCCTGGTACGCCTCGACGAGGCGCGCACCGAGGAGATCGACCATCGCCCCCGGCCGGTAGCGCCAGGAGCCGTCCGGGGCCCTCTCGAAGAGACCCTCGATCGTTCCCTGCTGGCCCACCCGCGCCACGAGCGCAGCAAGGAGGGCCTGCTTCTTCTGGTTCATCGCGACAGCCGCGAGGTTCTCGGGTGCGAAGGCGGGATCGGACGCGGCGAGCCGCGAGAAGGTCCACGCCCGGCCGAGGGCGTCCTTGAGGATCGCGGGTTGCCCCGCTATTTCGGCCGGGATCTCGTCCCGGGCGAAACGCCAGCTGCCGCGGGTCTCCCCGGGCACGAGGATCGTCGTGTCCGTGAGGAGCCGCTGCCAGAGGAGATTCCAGAGCTGCTGCCTCCTCCAGCCTTCCAGGTATGCCGCCGCGCGCTCGGGAGCAAAGGCGGGGATGTAGCGGAGGAGCCGCGAGAGCGGGAGCGGGTTCCCCTGCTCGTCCTTGAATTGCTGGACGAGCCAGTCGTTCCCCCAGTACGAGGCGCTGATCGTCGCGAGGACGTCGGCCTTGTACCGGATCTTCCCGCCCGCCGGGTCGGCTTCGAAGATCGCGACGTCCTGGTACGGAGCGAAGCTCTGGAAGAAGTACTGGAGCCCCTGGGCGAGCGCCGCGAGGGCCTGCCCGTACTTCGCGAGGAACGGATCGGCGGCCTGGGGATCGCTCCGGTACTCGGTCATCGGCTCGACCCGGGCGAGGATCGCCTGGGCCACCTGGTCGCGTTTCGTCTCGAGCGCCTCCCGTTCCTTCACGAGCTCCGCGAGACCCGAGCCCTGCCCCTTGATCGTGTACTTCGGGTGCTGGAGCTCCTGCTCGAGCGTGAAGTAGACCTTCTCCAGCCCCGGCTGCATCTCCTGGAGGGCGTAGACCGCGCTGTCGACGACGATCACCGCGAGGGCCCCCTGGACGGCATTCCCCTCGGAGTCCTTGACGAGGAAGCGGATCCGCGCGTCCTGCCCATCGGGATGCTCGTCGTCCGCGTTCCTCGGCCGGTAGACCTTCCGGTCCGGTTCGATACCTACGATGAGCGCCCGCGCCGGGTGGACGTAGACGACCCGCGTGTCGCGCACGATCTCGCCCGTTCCCGCCATCACCTGGTAGGCGTGGAGCTCAAGCGTCCCGAAGATCTCGGGCGGCACGCTCCAGCTCGCGTGCGCGTGGCCCCGCCGCACGTCCACTGACTTCGTGAGGAGCGTCTGCCGGTTCTTTATGACGTCCAAGTGGACCGAACCGCCCGAGCCGGCCGTGAAGACGTCGATCTCCAGGGGCTCTCCGGCGGAGTAGATCCCACGGTCGAGCCGCAGGAGCAGCCGGTCCCGCATCGGGTCGCTCGAGAGGACGGCGGTCGCCGTCACCTTGGCCCCCTGGTCGTCGGTCGCCTCGATCTCTACGTCGAGCGCCTGCATCTGATAGCCCTGCTCCGGCGCCCATTGTCCGAGGCGGTTGAAGATGCCGCGCCCCTGGGCCCATTCGCCGGCGCGGAAATCGGCCGGCCGGGGAGCGAGCTTCACGGTGGCGAACCCGGAGCCTCCGTCCGTTCTCGCCTCGACCGTCTCCCTTCCGGCGCGGATCACGAGGTCAGTCGCCGCGGGCCGGCCATCCGGATAGGTCGCGACGACGTAGACCAGGTTTTCGATCCCCGGAACGAGCCGCCCGCTTTCAGGAACCACCGTCACCTCGAGCGGGCTCGCCGCCACCGGACGGGTCCGCGTGGTCTTCTCGGCGTGCTCGGCCGTGTCGGTCACCGTGACCTCGAGCGAGACGATCGCGTCCCCTCCCTCCATCGGCTGCCCCACGAGATAGGACGGGAGTGGGATCTCGAACTCGGTCTTCCCCTCGCCGTCCGTATCCGCCGGGTGAACGACCGCGAACTCCTGGAAGGCCGTGTCGAACGTCGAGGCCCGGATCTCGACCTTCCCTCCCGCGACGGGTTTCCCGAAGAAGTAGCGCGCCGAGAGCGTCCCCTTCACGGTCTCGCCGGGGAGGTAGAAGGACTTCTCGGTCTCAACGGAGATCTCGAAGCGCGGCAGCACGTAGCGCTTCACCGTGACCGTCTTCTCCGACTGGACATCCTGCCCTAGCGCCGCGCGGATCTTGTAATCTCCCAGACCCGCCTCGGAGGCGATCTCGAACGCCGCGTGCGCGACCCCGTAGGCCGAAAGCTCGGCGCGCCGCTTGAAAACCTTGTTCCCCTTGGCGTCCTCGATCTCGAAGAGGATCTCGCCCGAGGCCGGCGCGAGCGAGAGCTCGTCCAGTGCGAGCGCCCGGAGCTCGACCCTCTGGCCCGGCTGGTAGAGCGGCTTGTCCGTCACGAGCAGGATCCGGCTCGCGGGCTTCACGCGAATCGGCCGCGACGACTCCGAGTTCCCCACGGCCGACTCGGCCCGGACGCGGATCTCATAATTCCCGGCTGGGAGGGCGGGGAAGGCGAGCGCGGGCTCGGCCACTCCGCGCCCGTCGGTTTCGCCCGACCAGAGGAGATGCGTCTTCCCTTCCGCGGCGAGCGCGATCTCGACCTTGGCGCCGGCGACCGGCACCGCGCCCGCGGCCCCGTAGGCGTAGACGATGAGACGCGCCGCGCCCCTTGAACCCGGGGCGACCTCGTCGCTCGCGAGAAGCCGGACCTCCTGGTTCGTCAGGCGGAGGTCCACGACCCTTTCGACCCAGGACTCGCCCGCGAAGGCGACGGAGAGCATGGCGTCGTCCGGAGGGGCCACCGGAAGGTCGATCCGCACGACCTGGGATCCGTCCCGCGCCTCGACCTCGACATTGCCGGCGTCGAAGACCCGGCCCGATGGGGTCGAGAGCTCGACCTGGAGTGTTCCCGATACCGGCCCGTCCTCGCGTTCGGAAACGACGAGCACGACCTGGGCCCGGTCGCCCCGGAAGAGCACTCCCGCGGACTCCGGGGAAGTCGCCCGTTCCGGGAGCGCGGCGAGGTCGCCAGGATCGAGTGCCGGCGCCGCAGGCGTGCTCACCGGGAGCTGGGACGCCGGCTGCACGGCTACGTACGGCACGCCGCCCAGTCCGTACGGGCGGGGCGGCCGGCCCCCACCGGCGCTCCCTTCACCCTGTTTCTCGGCCGGCGGATGGAACGCCTCCCTCCCGGGACCGAAGAAGGCGACCGCGAGGATCAGGGCGATCGAGCAGGCGACTAGCCCCAGGGCGACGGTCTTGGCGCGCATCTGGAATCCACTCCTTTGTTTCAGGCGGCTCCCCGCCTCCGGCGTCGCGACCCCGCCGCCCAGGGCGGCCTCCTCGAGGACCCGGGCGAGGTCGGCGACCTCCTCCCGGCACTCGGGGCAGTCCGCAAGGTGTCCCTCGACCTCGTCCCGCCGGGAGGGCGGGAGCGCGCGATCGAGGAAGGCGGCGAGGGTCTCGACATCGGGACAGGGGCTGGTCGGGTTCATGCTTGGCATTACTCCGTTGCCGCCGGGGGACTGGACCGTACACCCGGAATGGATCGAGATACGCCTTCGAGCTCCTTGCGAAGCCGCTCTCTCGCCCGCCCGACAAGCGGGGAGACGGAGTTCTTCGCGACGCCCAGGACCCGCGCGACTTCGGCCGCGCTCCTCCCGTCGTCGTAGACGAGCGCGAGCAGCAGGCGGTCGCGCGGGGCGAGTCGCTCCCGCGCCGCCGCGACGCGCGCCCTCTCCTCGTCCCCGGCGGCGGCGTCGAGCGGCGTCTCGAACTCGGGGGAGGGGCGCGGCGCCCGCTCGCGACGTTCCCGCCGAGCCTCGCCCCTCTCGAACAGGAGCGCCCGCCGCCGCGCCACCGCGACGAGCCAGGTCTCGAACCGACTCTCCCCGCGGAACGAGCGAAGCAGCCGGTAGCCGTCCTCGACGAGAGCCGCGAAGACCGACTGGACGACTTCCTCGGTCGCCTCGCCCCGGCGGAGAACCGCCCGCACCGCCCGCACGAGCAGCGGCCGCGTCCGCGCCACGAGGTCCTCCCAGGCCCGCGCGTCGCCGGCCAGGAGCTCCTCCAGCGGGAATGTTGGCCCGTTCACGACCGCTTGGACGTCCTCTTCGCAAGGGAAGTTTCACTACCCGTCATCGATGGGCCTCGGATCCGGGGAGAAGGAAGAAGACGAAGGAAAGGACGAGGACCAGCACGACCAGGGAGACCCCCACGGCCGTCGCGGCGAACCCGCGACCGGAAAGGTCCCCGCCGGGACGGGACGAGGAGACGAGGGCGGCGATCCCCATCGGGAGGGCCACGAGCTGGGTCGCGCCGGCCAGAGGAACGAGCGAGAGGACGAAGCTCGTGAACGCGAGCGACGGGCGCGTCCCTCCTTCCGGCGGACCGACCTCCGAGCCGCCCCGGGCGCCGCGAAGGAGGACGAAGACGGCCGCCAGTGCGTGCAAGGGGAGGAAGATCCCGCCGGCCAGGGACGCGTAGTAGAGCGCCGCGAGATCTCCCTCTCTCTCCACCAGCGCGAACGAGACCCCCGCCAGAAGCCCGGCGAGGGCGAGGACCGGCCAGACACTGGCGGAGAGGACCTTTGTCCAGCGTCCCTCCACGCGCCGGCCGAGCACGAGCAAGAGCCCGAGGACAGAAGTCGCTCCGGCCGCGACGAGCGACGCGAGGAGCGCGGCCACCGCCCGGGTCCGCTCCGGACCGTCCGGGAAACGGTCTCGCGCGAACTCGATCCCCGGGAGAAGCAGGTTTGCCACGATGAGGAGAAACCCCAGCACGAGGCCCGCCAGGCCGAGCGAGAGGAGGCCCGCCGAGCCCCGGACGGGCGCGCTGGGTGCGGGAGCGGCCAGTTGGGGCGCGGCCGGTGCCGCGTGCTGTGGTAGGACGGCCGTTCCCGGCAACGTCTCCGGCGCCGGCGGCGGAGTCGCCCGCGACCGCAAGGCTTCCTGCCTCGGCAGCGTCACCGGCGTCGGCGGCGGGGTCGCCCCCACGAGCGACGGCGGAATCCCCGCGCCACAGACGCGGCAGAACCTTGCCTCCTCGACGTTCGACGCTCCGCACCGGACGCAATACATCTCCCCGCTCCCGATCGGCCTAGCAGCCTGTCGCGGATAGCGCTTCGAGGGCGAGCGGGAGCGATTTCGGCCGAGATCGAGGCGCGAGGGCGCGAGGCGTAGCCCTGCTACGCCACGCCCGAGCACCGAAGAGATCGGCCGAAAGCGCCCCGCGCAGCCCGAATGGCTATCCGCGACAGGCTCCT
>JACQVV010000215.1 GCA_016209595.1 Planctomycetota bacterium | reverse complement strand
GGACGGAACCCCCGAACCCCGAACCCCGAACCCCGTCGCCCGGAAGAGGGGGCTGTTCCCCTCCCCCTGACGAGGATCTGGTCCTCGGGCGCGAGCGGGAGGTGGACGCGAGCGCCTCCGGACGATCGGCCCACGTCGATCGTCCGTCCTTCGGCGCGCGCTACGAGGCTCTCCGCCTCCTCGGGCGGGGCGGATTCGGCGAGGTCTGGCTCGCCCAAGATCTGGAGCTCAAGCGCGAGGTCGCGATCAAGGCGCTCCGAGGCGGCGACGCCGAAGACCTGGCGAGATTCCAGCGCGAGGCGCGCCTGGCGGCGCGCATCCGCCACCCGAGCGTAGTCTCGATCTACGACGTCGGCGAGCGGTTCCTCGTCATGGAGTACATCCCGGGCGCGCCGCCGGATCCCTTCTCGCTCTCCCCCAAGGAGGCCGCCGGCATCGTGAGGCAGGCGGCCGAGGGAGTCGCCGCCGCGCACGCAGAGGGGGTCATCCACCGCGACCTCAAACCCGCGAACATCCTCGTCGCCCAGGGTCGCGCCGTGGTCACCGACTTCGGGCTCGCCCGGGCGCTGGCGGGCGACCCCTCGCTCACGGCATCCGGAACGATCTTCGGAACACCCGCGTACATGCCGCCGGAGCAGGCCGAGGGAAAGATGCGCGAGCTCGACGCGCGAAGCGACGTCTACTCGCTCGGGGCGACGCTCTACCACCTCCTTGCTCGCCGGCCGCCCTACGTGGGCTCGACGCCGGTCGAGATCATCACACGGGCGCTCGCGGGCCCGCCGGAGCCGATCCGCCGGGCGAACCCCAAGGTCGCGCCCGGCCTCGCGGCCATCGTCGAGCGGGCCATGGAGAAGAACCCAACCCGGCGCTACGCGGACGCGGGAGAGCTCGCCCGGGATCTCGCTCGCTTCCTCGCCGGTCAGAGGCCGCGCGCGGCCCTCCGCCGCGCCCGCGTGGAGCGCGGGCGCCGGCGATTCGGGGAGTGGGCCCGGCGCCGGATCGGGTTCCTGGCCGGGGCGGGGATCGCTCTTGCCGGCCTCGCCGGGGCGGCGGCTCTCCTCGTCTTCCTGGGCGATGGGCGCAATGGAGGGGAGGCCGCCCCCGGCAGCAGCGATCGGGACCAGGTCGCGCGCGAACATCGCGAACACATCGAGAAAGCCCGGGAAGCGCTCCTCGAGGCGGAGTTCGTCGCCCGGACCCCCGAGCCCGACCCCGCCCTGCTGTCGCAGCGTCTCGATCTTGCGATCCGGGAGGCGACCTCGGCAATCGAAGCCGACCCGTCGAGCAAGGATGCCCTCTCACTCCGAGCGGAGGCGCTCGCCGCGAAGGGAGACCTCGAAGGCGCGGAGCGTGACCTCTCGCGCGCTCTTTCTAATGTACTAAGAGAATCGTCCGGCGGCGACGACCGCCTCCGGCTGCGCCGGGCCTGGGTCCGCGCCCAGATCTATCAGGCCGCGAGGGAGCTCCCACTCCCCGTCTCCCACCGCGGCGCGCTCGAACGGGTGGTCTCGCCCAGGGAGACCGACCGCTCGCGAGAGCTCCGGGAGCGCGTGGAGCAGGACCTGACCTGGGCCGCGGGCCGCTTCTCCGGTCCCGAGAGCGACCTCGCCCTCGGCGTCCTCGCGCTCGCGGACGGGAACGCCGGCCGCGCCGCGGAGCTCTTCGATTCGGCCGGCCGCGCGCGCCCGTACGATCCCGTCCCCTTCCTCTACCGCGCGCTCGCCCGGATGGCGGTCGCGGACTTCCCGCGGGCGATTCCCGACCTCGAGCGCTCCCTCGCGATCCGCCCGGCCTCCCCGCAAGCCCTCCTCGCGCTCGCGCTCTGCGAGTACGCGCGCGCCGACTACCCGGCCTCTCTGGCCCTCGTCGAGCGGGCGGAGAAGCTCGCGGCCGATAGGGCGCCGCTCGCGCGACTCCGGGGGTCGCTCGCCGCCGCGACCGGCGACCGGGTGGGCTCGCGGGCGGCGTTCGACGAGGCCCTCGCCGTGAACCCGGAAGACGGCTTCGCGCGTCTGCTCGACTACCTCGCGCGGCGGGAGGCGCTGGAGGGAGAGCCGGAGGTCCATCCGTGGACCTTCACCACGAGCCTGCCCAAGAGCGCCGCGATCGCGAGCGAGCTCGACTCGCTTGTCGTTCCGGCGCTCGAGTCCGGCGCCTGCCCCGCCCTCCTCTGGCTCTACCACGGTCAGCACGAGATCGTCCTCGGGAACGACGCGGAGGCGGAGCGAGCCCTCGCGAAAGCGGTCGAGATCGACCCCAGGCTCGGCGCCGCCCACGTCTGGCGGACCGTCGTCGCCCTGCGCTCGGGAGAGTGGGAGCTCGCCAAGGAAGCGCTCGTCCTCGCCTTCGACAACCTCGGGCGCGAGAGCGAGGCCCTCCAGAATCTCCTCGTGGAGGTGCGCGAGCGGGCGGGCGGGAAGAAACTCCTCGACAGGCTCGCCGAGGCGGGCCGGCGCGAGCCCGAGCCTGGCTTCGCCGCCCTCTTCCTCCGTCACTGGCTCGGCTACGCGGACCGAGCGGCGCCCGGTGCGCTGGACGCGGCCCGGGTGGCCGCCCCCGAGGGCTGGGAGCGCCATCTCCTGGAGGCGATCGCCCGGGACGCGGCAGGGGACGACCCCGGCGCGGCCCGCGAGATCGAGGAGGCGCTCCGCGGACATCCGGATTCCTCCTTCCTCGGCACGCTCCACGTCCAGTGGAGCCTCGGCAGGACCGAGGTGATCGAGGGATACCGGGCCCTCGTCGACCGGAACCCCTTCGACTCCCTGAACCAGTTCAACTTCGCCGATGTCCTGGCGCGGCAGGGGGACCGCGGAGAGGTTCTGGAGCTCCTCCGCAAGAACACTTATTTCTACTCCCCCAAGGGCTTCGCCCACGACGACCTCGGCATGCTCGCCGCATGGTGGGGCACTAGCGACGAAGAATGGCGCCGGTGGGTCCGGCTCTCGTCCAAGCCCGCGTCGATGTGGTATGCACTGGCCAACGCTCGCCGCCTGCGCGGTGACTTCGCCGGCGCGGTCGAGGCGGCCGATCGCGCGGTCGCGATCGACCCCGAGCACATCTACGCCCTTTGGGTAGGGGCGAGGTCGCGGCTCCGCCTCGGGCGGGAGCGCGAATCGGCTGCCCGTGATGCCCTCCGCGTCGCGAGCGACCCCTGGCTCGGGGCCGAAGGGCCCGCAACGCTCGCCGCCTGCCGGTGGGGGCTCGGAGACGCCCTGGGCGCGGCGGAAGCCTTCGAGCTCCTCGCGAAAACCACGGGCCGGCCTGCCCACCTCGCATGCGCCGCGGCAATCCGCGCCCGGGCCGGAGGCGCGTGGAAATTCACCGGTGGAGAGGAGACAGGGGCGCTCTTCCAGACCCTCTTCGAGGCGGGAGACCTCGAAGAGCTCGGCCGCGCCGTGGAGGACGCCCTCGCCGTGCCCCGCACCACCGAGCAGTACCGGTCCGTAGCGCTCCTCTACCGATCGCGCCTCCGGGAACTTGCCGGAGATACCGGCCGGGCCCTGGCGGACTTGCGGGACGCGGTGGTCGCGGCCGGCGGGAGCCCGCTCTACGCCCTCGTCCTCTCCCGGATGCTCCTCGACGCCGGGAGGCCCGCCGACGCCCTGGGCATCCTCGAACAGGTGCGGGACAAGGCCGACCTCACGGCGACCCCCTGGCTCCTCGGCCGCGCCTACGCGGCGCTCTCGCGGTTCCCCGAGGCCGCCGCCGCGCTCGCCGAGTACGAGAAGATCGGCTGGAAGGACGACGAGGCGCCCGTGATGGGTCCCCCTCCCTCGCGCGGCGAGTTCGAGAGGCTCCTCGCGGAGGTGAGACGCGCTGGCGGGTGAGCTATTTCCTGGGCGCGACGGTCAGCTCGCCTCCTGGATCACGCCGGGCTCGGCGACGATCTGGCAGACCGACTCCGAGTCGAAGATCACGGGGGAGTTGTCGGGGGCCAGATAGACGGCAACCCCTCGCTGGAACGCAATCGCCTCGGGATGATGGACCTCGAAGCTTGATCCACTGACGAGTTCGACGCGAAAGCGCCGGAACGGCCTCGTCCGGACAAGGGCGGAAAGAGTCTGCTGGAAACTCTCGACGGTCACGGGCTGACTCTACTGCATTCGTCCACGCCGTGCAGCCCTTCCGGGAGTTGACCTACCGGCCCAGGTAGCGCCGGACGGCCTCGCCGGCAGTGCCCTCCTCGGGTGCGAGGAACGAGAACTTCCTCGTCGAGGGTTGCCCCGTTGCCGGAAAACCATGTAGCATCGAAGCGTAGACTTGAGACGAACGTGACGCGCGACTGCCGCCGGAGCTTTCACGGCGACGAAGAACATGACGATCCGACCCACGAGCCACGGGAAGCGTACGAATGATCGTTTCGTTCGCGGACCCCGCCACGCAAGCTCTCTACCGTGGGGAGCAAACAGGCAAGGCAGGATCGATTCCGCAGGACATCCGGAAGGTGGCAAGGCGCAAGCTGGACTATCTGGCGGCGGCGATCCACCTCTCGGAATTGCGCATTCCCCCCGGCAACCGCCTGGAGGCCCTGAAGGGCTCCGCGCGCGGGAAGTGGAGTATTCGAATCAACGACCAGTGGCGCATCATCTTCTCCTGGACGGATGCCGGCCCGGCAGAAGTGAGCATTGTCGACTATCACTGACGGGGTTTGCCTCGTCCTACCTTGAGGTGGGGGTGCATGCTTCCCGATCGTAGAATCACGACCCACCCTGGAGAGGTCCTCCTCGAAGACTTCCTGAAGCCTCTCCACATCTCGCAGGTTGCCTTCGCCAAGCACCTCGGCGTGCCGCTTCAGCGCATCAACGAGATCGTCCGGGGCAAGAGGGGTGTCACCGCGGAGACCGCGGTTCTCCTGGCGGAAGCGCTTGGAACGAGCCCTGAACTGTGGCTCAATCTGCAGACAAATCACGACTTGACCCGAGAACTTCAGAAGAGAAGAAGGAAGGTCCGACGGCTGGCCCCGGCGTGATGTGATCGGCTTCCCTCTCCCTCCAGCCTCCGGTCTCCAGCCTCCAGTCTAACTACACGGGCCTCTGGAGCGAATCGGGGTTCTCCCCCGCCCGGAGCGAGATCCACACCCCTTCCTCTCCGAGCTCCAGGCACTCGAAGAGGTTGCGGATCGATTGGCCGAGCCGGTCGCCTCCGAGCGAGAGGGTCTCGATCTCGTCCACGATCGCCCGTCCGAGGCGGGCTGCCTCGTCGCGCACGCGGCTCGCCTCCGGTTCGGGCGGGTTTTCGCCCGAGAGCCCGTAGGGGTTCAGGAGCTCCGAGAGAGAGCCGACGAGCTCGAAGAGGACCCGGCAAGCCTCGGCGGGAGGCTCGGCGGAGCGGGCGACGTGGTAGCCGATCCGCCCCGCGATCGTCGCCGCGTGCGGGAGGTTGAGGGGAATGTCGAAGGACGCCATTCTTTCATCTCCTCCAGACCGGTCCGCCATTCCCGGAGGACGGACCGGAGGCGGGACCAGGGAGGATCTCGCGCAGGTAGCCCTCGAGGCCCCTCTCCTCGTGCCACTGGTGCGGGTATCCGAGCGAGACCTCCTCGAAACGGACGCCGTCCCGCCAGTCGGTCGCGCGGACGTGGAGGTGGCCGGAGACGACGGCGGCTGCGCGGAATCGGATGTGCCAGTCCTCTGTCTCCCGGGTCCCGCACCAGACCGTGAAGCGCGGGATCCGCGGGATGCGCGTGAGATCGCGCCGGAGCGGGAAGTGATTGACGAGAACCGCGCGGCGATACGCGGGGAGGGCGGCCAGGCGCTCGGCCGTCCTTCGGGTGCGCTCGCGGCACCACGCCTGCCGGCTGGGCCAGGGATCGGGGTAGAGGTAGCGCTCGTCAGCGCAGAGGACGCCGGATTCGGCCGCCCAGTCGACCGCTCTCTCCTCGGGGACCTCGTCCGGCCGGAAGGAGTAGTCGTACAGAAGGAAAAGCGGCGCGAGCAAGCACGGCGGCCCATCGCCCGGCCAGACCTCGTAGGGGTCCTCCGGCGTGAGAACCCCCCGGGAACGGCAGATCGACACGAGCCTCTCGTAGCGCGCCTCGCCCCGCGCCCCGGAGTCCTCGCCATCAACCGACCAGAGGTCGTGGTTCCCGGGGACCCACGCCACGCGCTCGAAGCGCGGGAGGAGGACGTCCAGCGCGAACTCGAGGTCCTCCTCGCGCGAGCCGACGTCCCCCGCCAGGGCGAGCCAGTCGTCGCGGTGCGACGGGAGCACCGACAGCGCCCTGCGGTTCGCTTCGTAGTTCAGGTGGAGATCGCTGATCGCGAGGAGGCGCATCCCGGGAAGCAAAACACGCTCTCCGGGGTCAGGTCAACGCCGCGACGCGCGAATCAGGCGGCTGCGGAGGAATCCGTGATCGGCTCGGCCACACCGTCAGGCTGAGCCGCACCCGGCTCGGTCGACTCGGGCGTTGCCGCCTCGGGCGCGGTCCCGCTCCTCTCGGCCAGCCGGGTGCCAGCGAGCTCCCCGATCGCCTGTATCAGGGCATCCAGCCCTTCCATCCGGTGCGAGTAGGGAGCGAGCATGCGCGCGAGGAGCAGGGCGACCGGGCGCGGGAGCTTCGGGTTCACACGCTCCGCGGGCTCGATCCCGTGGTCGGCGTAGCGGAGCATCGCCTCCTTCAAGGTGTCCCCGAAGAGGGGCGCCTGGCCCGTCACCATGTGATAGAGGATGGCTCCAAGAGTGAACACGGTGCGCCGCTCGTCGGACGGGTTCCGGTCCTTCATCTCTTCGGGCGCGGCGTAGAAGGGGATGCTGCCCCGGGGCGCCTGGAATCTCTCGAACTCCCCCGAGACCTCGAGCGGCATGCCGATTCCGGAGACCTTGACGGTCCCGGTCGCGCTGATCTGGATCGACGAGGGGCGGAGGTCGCCGTGGGCGAGCCCCTTCCTGCCCGCGGCTCGGAGCGCCCGGGCGACCCTCCAGATCACCCGAAGGGATCGGTAGGGTTTCATCGTCTCCCCGCGCTCGAGGCGGCGGCGGAGGCTCGACCCCGGCGTGTACTCGAACGCGAAATAGCGGCTCTTCCCCTGGCGTCCCAGGAGAAGGCACTGCTGCACGTTCTTGTGGCGGAGCCGGACCGCCCTGTCCGCGAGCTCGACCACCCTCGTGTCCTTCGAGCGATCCCCGTCGAGCACCCGGAGAGCGACGAGGCGGTTCCCCTCCTCCTGCCGGGCCCGATAGAGGTAGCCCGTCGAGTCCTGCCCGATCGCTCCCAGGACCCTGAAACGACCGAACTTTGCACCGGCGGGCATGGGGTCCGCCGACAACTTACCCCCCGTCACCATTCCCACGTCCCTCCCATCCCGAAGTACTTTCCCGCGATGAGCGAGGTGCAAGTCCCGGACCGCGGCGACGGGGCACACGGACGCCGGTGGCGGATTCTCGGAAGGTGCCGGGGAGTTGCGGTTTACGACGTGAGCCCGGGGAGCGCGCCCCTGGCGTCGCCCCTCGGATGACGTAATGCCAACCTTACAGCAAAGTCGGCTTTACATCCTAGAACTGGTGCAGCTGGCGGGCGCTGAAGAGCCCCAGGTACAAGCCGCCCTGGAGCACGTCCCTCGCCGCCCTCTCGGGAGCGGTGACTCCGCCCCGGACGTTCGGCACGATGAACGGCGTCTGGGGCACGGTTCCGTCGAGCCGCAGCCTGCCGGACCAGAAATCGGAGAACGCCTTGCCGTAGTTGCCCATGGGATCGTTTCCCTTCGTCTCTCGTTTTTTTGTCGGAGGCGCCGCGCTCCGGCGCCCTCCGACCTCTCATACCGCGCCGAGAAGGGAGCTTTTTGATCCGGCGCGAGTTTCGTAGACTCACACCCGCATGCAGCCCGCCATCGACACCGACCTCGCAGGCCGCACCGCGATCGTCACGGGAGCGAACACGGGGATCGGGAAGGAGATCGCCGCCAACCTCGCGCGGATGGGGGCGCACGTGGTCCTCGCCTGCCGGAGCGAGGAGCGGGGCCGAGCGGCCGTGGAGGAGATTGCCGCCGGCGCGGCCCCGGGCTTTCAGCGGGGGCGGCTGGAGCTCGCTGTCGTCGATCTCTCTCTCCGGTCCTCGGTCCGGGCGTTCGTGGAGGCCTTCCGCGCGCGGCACCCGGCGCTCTCCATCCTGGTCAACAATGCGGGGGTCTGGCTGGCGAAGCGTGATCTCACGGCCGAGGGGGTCGAGCTCACCTGGGCCACGAACGTGCTCGCCTACCACCTTCTCGCGACGCTCCTTCTCGACAGCCTGAAGGCCGGCGCGCCGGCCCGGATCGTCTCCGTCGCCTCCGATCTCGCCGGCCAGCTCGACCTCGAGGATCCAGAGTTCAAGCGCCGCCCCTTCCGCGGCCGCATCGCTTACGCACAGTCGAAGCAGGCCGACCGGATGCTCGCATGGGCCCTCGCTCGCCGGCTGGAAGGGACGGGAGTCACGGCGAATGCCTGTCACCCGGGCGGCGTGGCGACCGAGCTTTTCCGCTACCACGGCGGAGTCCTTGGCTTCCTCGCGAAAGCCGCGGGCTCGGTCGTCCTGAAAACCCCCGCCGAGGGCGCCGACACGCCGACCTGGCTAGCCGCGAGCCCCGATCTGGCAGCCGTCACAGGTAAGTACTGGGAGGACCGGCGCGACAAGCCCTGCTCGTTCCGCGACGCGGGCGCCGAGGAACGGCTCTGGAATCTTTGCGAGCGGATGACGCGTTACGCTCCGTAGCACCTGCGCGTTACCCCGCAAAGCCAGCTTTACAGGTCTGCCCACCGGGTCGAGACCGCAAGTACCGTGAGTTTCAAGACTTGAAGTTCAGAGAGCTATCCGGCCCGAAATTCGCTTAAACCCTCCGCCCGAATGGGATCCCTCTGGGCCCTGGGAAGCCCCGTGGGAACGTAGACCAACTGGGAATGGATCGGGGGTACGGAATGGGTAGGAAGCTCCTTGTCTCGGCTTTTCTCCTCGCGATGGGGCTTCTCCTCGCGGGGGCCGACTGTGTCATACCGAACGGGCCCGGGCCTGCGCCCGCGCCGCAGTACGAGGTCGCCGCGTGGGTCCCCTGGTCGAACCAGACCTCGGTCCGCGCCTCGCTCGATCGGGAGATGGCGACGATCGACGTCGCCCATCCTTTCTGGTACTCGCTCGCTTCCGACGACACGCTCTCCGCGCGAAGCTACGTCGATGCCGCGCTCGTGGCGAAGCTCCAGGCCGCCGGGAAGAAGGTCGTCCCGACGCTCACCGACGGCTTCGTCTCCGGACGCGCGCAGGCCGTCCTCAAGGACCCGACCCGGCGAGCGAGGCACCTCAACCGGGTGGTCGATCTCGTCCTCTCGAAGGGCTACGACGGGATCGACCTCGACTACGAGAACATGAACCTCGCGACGCGCGACCTCTTCAGCGCCTTCGTCGAGGACCTCGCCAAGGCACTCCACGCGAAGGGGAAAATCGTCTCGCTCGCCGTCTACCCCAAGTACGACGACCAGGGCTCCTGGGCGGGACCGCAGTCGCACGACTACGCGCGCCTCGGCGCGGCCGCCGACCGGGTGAACGTCATGGGCTACGGCTACGGCTACGCCGGAGGAAAGCCCAACCCGATCGGCCCCGTATTCTGGTGCGAGAAGTGGCTCACGTACGCGGTGACCCGCGTCCCCAAGAAGAAGCTCTTCTTCGGCATCCCGTTCTACGGCCGCGACTGGCCGGACGGCCAGAGCGGGAAGGCCCTCACCCACGTGGACGTGGAGAAGCTCCTCGCGAACTACGGACCCACCATCTCCTACGACCCGAAGAACGGCGAATCCACCTTCGAATACAAGGACGCGAGCGGCGTCCACCACCGCGTCTGGTTCCAGTCGCCCGAGGGCACCAAGGACAAGATGAAGCTCGTCACGAAGTACGACATCGGCGGGACCGTCATCTGGCGCCTCGGCAGCGAGGACCCGCGCCTCTGGGACTCGATCCGGGAGGTCCTCAAACCCTGACGGGACGCCGGGAAGGGAAGGGCAACTACCGCGGTCCGGCGACCTGCCAGGCCTCGACGAGGATCAGCACGCTGTCGTAGACCGCGACGTCGTCGAGGATCCGCCCGTATTACTCCGAGGCGACCTCGCCCCTCCGGGAGAGGGCGAGGCGCTCCATCCGGTCGCGTCGGGAACGGTCAGGAGAACCCGAAAGGACACGACCGTTCGCAGGACATGGAACGCCGCCTCCGAGGCCGCAGTGCCGGCTGGTCCCGGGTCGAGAGATCACGCGCAGTTCCGTGGATGATAGGCTACCCACATGAGCGGTCCCGCTATTGAGGACAAGCTTCGCCGGCACCGACGAGGAAGCCCGAGCTAGAACAGGAACTTGAACCGGAGGGAGGCCATGTGCTCCTCTTCCTCCAGACCGCGGCCCACCCGGACGACCTGGTCGTCGTACCTCGTGTACTCGTAGTCCAGCATGATCTCGACGTGCGGGTTGAGATACCAGTTGACCCCGCCCGTCAGCGACCAGAGCTTCTCGGTCCCGGTCGCGAGGCCGTTCTCGGTCATGTTGGCGTTGAAGTCGAGGTACTGGTAGCGGCCGGCGAGCTCCCACGCCCCCCAGCCTCCCTCCTTCGGATCGAAGTTCTGCTTCGGCTTCACGTGCTTCCAGGTCTTGTCGTCGCCGGTGAGGAGGTAGGTGGCCTGGATGTAAAAGGTGTCGATCTCGAAATCCTGCACGAGACGCGGGACCGCCGCGCTGACCCGCGGGCGGGTGGCGTCCTCGATCTCCATCCTCCCCCATTCTCCCTGGAGCGACGCGGGACCGATGCGCCACCCGAAATCCGCGTTGTAGCGGAAGAGCTTCGAGTTCTCGCGGAGCGTCGCGGGGGTGAGCGTGTAGAACACCGTGCCGGCCGAGGTCGTAAAGGTCCGCCCGCCGATCGTCTTGTCCTGCTCCCCGCCCGAGTAAGAGGCTCCGATCTCCAGGCCCTTCAGCCAGAAGTTGTCGAACGTCTTGAAGGGGGAGAGGTTGATTCGCGCGGCCACGTCCTTCGCGTCGTTGGTGTCGGGCGCGACGTTTATCCCGTCGCCGTTGTAGAAGCCGACCCCGTACTCCACGATCCCGTCGAAGAGCTTGCCGTGGAACGAGGCCCCACTATCGCGGGAAGGCGAGATGAAGCGCGTGATGTAAGGGGCGTCGATGAAGTCCGTGGCGTCGGCACCCCGGAGGTCATCACGGCAGAAGGGGTGCTTGTGCTGGCCCACCTTGAACTGGAGCTCGTCGATGTAGTGGAAGTTGAGCCAGGCGTCGCGGATGTTGTTCGTGGACGTGTTGAGCTCGAACTGGATCTTGAACTCGTAGTACTTCCAGAGCTTTCCGTCGATGGACGGCCTCATGTCCCGCAGGAAGAAAGTGTCGGTCGGGGGGTAGCTCGTGGGGAACCAGCGGCTGTCGGCCTGGCCGTACCCGCCGATCTGCAGCCGGAAGTTGTCGTCGGTCGAGCCCATGAAGAACTTGCCGTCGTAGCCGGCTTTCCAGTCGGTGAGCTCGCCTTTCTTCTTCTTCTCTTCGAGGTACTTGTCGACCGCGGCGTCGATCCTCGCCGGATCGGTCTCCCCCTGCCGCTCCCGGAGTTGCTGGATGGTCGCGCCCTGGTCGGCGATCGTCCTCTGCTGATCCCGGACGAGGCGTTCGAGCTCCCGGAGTCTGTCCTCGACCGTGAGCGGAGTCTCCTGGGCCAGCACCGGCAGCGCGGAGGAGATCACGAGCGTGGTGATGACACAACCTGCCATCGCAGCGAGTCTCAAGGTTTCATCCTCACTTCCTCACTTCTTGCGTAGGTCGAGGCGCATCTACCGCGCGATCTTCAGCCTGTACCAGGTCGAGACGGCCTTCCTGCCGTCGCGGTCCTCCTGAGAACCATCCCAGATGGCGAACGCGACCGGAATTTCCGACCCGGTCGTGAGTTTGGCGTCCAGCGACCCCGTGGATTCAAGCCCTCGGACGAAGACGACCCTCCACCGATCGCTCGTGTGGACACCCTTGCCGTTGACGTTCTGCTCCGGCGGTGGCTGGGGGGTCAGTGTCCGGAATTGCTCGGCATTCAGCTCCTGCACGACGCCTGACGACGATGCGCTGGCAAGGAGCACCTTGCTCGGTTCCCAGGCGGCACTCCCGAAGAGGTCGGCCGGTTCGGGCGGCCGGACGTCTGCAAGCCCCATCCGCCGATCGAGTGCCCAGTACCAGAAGTTGACGGGTTTCCCCTTCTCCCCCATTGCGAAGTGAGGTTGTTCGGTGATGGGCAGGCCGGGAGACAGAGAGAACATGACGGCGGCGGCATCGTGGAAGGCCCCATCCAGGCTGAACCTTGTGCTCGCGTCCGCGTCCGCCCACTCGAGAAGGAGTGCGATACTCGTCCCGTCGTGCACCGCGCGGATCGAGACGGAATCCACGGCCGGCGTTTCCCTCTGCCACAGGAGCATCAGAGGAACTGCGGTCGGGGTGACCCTGTCCCACATGGGGTCCTGGGGCTCCTCGGGCAAGGCGCCCGAAGACCGTCCGACAGCGATCGTCCCCGTACTGGGCTGGATGGCCACCTTCCCGCCGCCGAGTTCCCTCACGTAGTGGGCGAGCGCGTACCGGTCTTCTTTCTTGAGCGCCTCCTCATAGGAGGGCATGGGCGTGCCGTTCATCCCGGTCGTGAAACGCATGTAGATGTCGGCGACCGAGCCACCTCCCTTAAAGATCCCCCGTCGGAAATTGTTCGGACGGGCGTCGGACTCGTCCTCGTTCTTCAAGGTCGGAGCCGACGGTCCATCTCCAAGGCCGGAGTCGCCGTGACACTTGTTGCAGCCCTGTTCGAGGTAGACCCGCTTGCCGCGCGCAAGAAGCTCCGGCGTGCGATCGGGAGGAGGTGGAGCCGTAATGACCCTCGGGGTGCCATGCAGTTCGAACAGATTCTCCGTTACTCCGTCCCCCGTCTCTATGATCGCAAGGGTCTTCACATGACGGACCAGTGCCCGGCGCTCCGCCTCGCTCAAGTAGCTATGGGCCGGCATGGCGGAGCCGGGCATGCCATTTGTGATCGTACGGAATAGATCCTCGTCCGTGGGCATTTGACCGGTGGCCGTGGAGCGCACCCTGTAGCCCGTGGAAGCAAAGTTCCTTGGCTTCGGGAAGAGGAATTCACTCGCCTCGCCATCTCCCTTCCCCTCGGGTCCATGGCACACGGCGCACGATGCCTTGTAAAGACCCGCGCCATCCTCCGCGATCGCCGTCACGGGCTCACTCTTTCCGGGCTTGCCGTCTTCCGGCTTGGTCTCCGCGGGCTCACCATCTTCCCCGTCGCACCCGTAGCACGCTACGAGGACGATGAGCGACAGTGCGACCAGAAAGACCGGCCAGAAATCCTTAATGAGCTTCTCGATCCTCGTCATTGCGACTCCTTCTCGGCGCTCCGGCTCCCCTCTTGCTCGACCCGTGGGGCGGAATCCGCCTTGGCCAGCTCGTCTTGAAGATGCCGATGGTGGCGCTCGACGAGGTTCACGAGGAGCCCTGTCGCGCCCTTGTAGAATTGCTCGCGGGTGTGCTGCTCGACCCTCTCGTGAAGCACGCCAACCCACCGGCCCAGGTGTCTCTCCAGGAAGTCGCGCTGGGCTCTCTGGTATGGTTCCGCATCCCCGTCCCGCCTCCGGGCATCCGCTTCCTTGCTCGAGAGGAAGGCCATGAACTCCAGCTCGGCGACCAGATGGTCGTGGTAGTCCCTGCCAGACGCAGGAAGCGTGATGTCGAAATGCCGGTAGAAGCGGACGATCTCCTCGTAGAGGTCCCGGCTGCTCATGTCCTCTCTCGCGTAGGAAGACTCGTAGAGCGGGCACGCTGGAGAGATATCGAACGTGCTGATGTACTCGCTCTCAAAGTCTTCCCAGTCCAAAGAGGGACTCGGCAGCTCTCTCGACTGGAAATCGAAGGGCAACGCCGCAACCAGGGCCTTTAATTCGTCGCCCAGAGTCTTCCCTCCCAGGGCTTCGTATAGATCCCTCCCGGGGTACGAGAAGCAGCGGGCAAGCAGGAGATAGAGCTCTGTGACGGGTGCCGGGCCCGCCTCAGACGCCTCCCCGGAAGGGGCCACGGTGGGGGTCTCGGTTTCCGTCATGGTCATTCGCCCCCGTAGGGCTTGCTCGGGTCTTCGGAAGGCGGAAGGAACTGTTCCTTGACCGGTTGCACCTCCTCCGGCCTCGAGAAAGGTCTCCCGTCGACGTCGAGCTGAAACCGGTCCTGGGTGTCATGGCCGATGAGGATCATGCAGAGCTCGCTCTTCTGGCCCTGCCGCATTTTCTCCCTCTCGGCCAGCAGGACCTTCTGCACCCGCGCGACGTTCTCGACGCCCCCGAACAGGCGGCCAAGGTACTCGATCGGGATCCTCCGCTCCTGGGTCACCTCGCCCTGTGGGCCCAGCTTGAACGACCCGATCGGAGGGACGTAATAGACGTTGGGCTCCGTACCGAACTCTGGATGGAGCGGGAGGGCGACCTTCCACTCGTACACCAGCTTGTAGACCGCCCCCGCCTTGTCGTCCTTCCATCCGAGGAAGCGGATCCTGCCCGGACACTGCCAGAAGCAGGCGGGGGGCACGCCCTTCTCCACCCTCGCGTAGCACAGCAGGCACTTTTCGCTCTTGCCCGTCAGCGTGTTGAAGTACGTCTTCTTGTAGGGGCAGGCTCTCACGCACTCGCGATACCCCCTGCACCGATCCTGATCCACGAGGACGATGCCGTCTTCCTGCCGCTTGTAGATTGCCTTTCGCGGACACGCGGCCAGGCAGGCCGGGTGCGTGCAGTGGTTGCAGATCCGGGGCAGCGCGAACGCCCAGTGGTTGGGCCATTCACCCGCCCCCTGGTCCTCTTCCCAGTTCGGGCCCCATTTCGGCCGCACCTCCTTGCCCTGCCAGTGCGGTCTTGGGCCAGTTGCCCCCTCCTTGTCGTACGATGCCCCCTCCTCCATTACGGCCTCGTAGTTGTACTCCCAGGGAAGGCCGTAGTCCTCCGCGAGGTTCGGAACCCTCTCGTCCTTGTTCACGGAACCCCGGCTTGCGACCTTCCCGTCGGTGGCCGTCTTCTCGAGCTTTACCTCCTTGAATCCGCCGCCCAGCACCTGGCCCTGGCCGTCGGCCGTCTGGTTGGTACCGGAGCCCCAGCCCTTGGGGTAGCCGAACCCCGGCATGGTCTCGACGTTGTTCCAGTACATGTACTCACGGCCGCTGCGGTTCGTCCACAGCATCTTGCACGCGACCGTGCACGTATGACACTCGAGGCACTTGTTGAGGTCGAAGACCGCCGCGAGCTGTTTGCCCTTGAACTCCGACATGGTTTTCTACCCCTCAACCTTCTGGATGTCGACGCCCGTCTCGTAGTAGATACGATTCCCGGTGTGGTTCCCCGTGTAGACGATGTGGCCCTTGGTCCCCCCGGCCATCTCCAGTGGGTTCAGGACCTCGCAGTTGAGGTTGTTATAGTGCGTCCAGTTCTTGCACCACTGGTGGTCCCAGCCGTGCTCGGTGAAGACCATGTTAGGCGGCAGGCCCGACCACTCCTTGGCTCGCGCGAACCACTCGCCCATGTGGTTGTACACGCGCACCATGTCCATGTCCTTGATCCCGCGCTCGGCCATCACCTTCGGGTTCAGGTAGAGGTAGACGTCGCCACGCTGGAGTCTCATCAACCAGCGGTTCTCGCGGAAGGAGGAGTGGATGCCCCACTTCGTGTGCGGGTAGTTCATGACGAACGGGTAGGGGGTGCCGTCGGGCCGCCGGGGCATCACCGGCCCGCCACGCCACTTGTCCGTGTACTGTGGCTTCGGCACGGCCGCGTCGAGCTTCAGGTAGTAGTCGTGGTCCACGTAGAACTGGAACCTGCCGGAATTGGTCTTGTTCGGCTTCTTGTCGCGGACCTGCCAGGTCATGGACCGCGCCGGCGCATCGTCCTCGTAGTTGCCATACTTCGCGGGTCCGCGAAACTTGACGTAGCCGTCCTTGATGAACTTCTCCTGACCCTCCTTGCCCCCAAGCCCTTTCGACTTGAGGTTGTGCCATTCGAGCGCCTTCTCGTCGCTCGCGATCGCGCCGCTCAGGGTGTACTCGTCGTGGATCGTCTGGAGGTCGATGGTGCGCTTGACGTTCTTCGTCCCATCCCAGTACTCATGCACGATCGAGGGGATCCCTCTAGCCAGGGCCTTGTCCTGGATCGCCTTGCACAGCCCCGCGTAGATCTGCCAGTCCGTCCGGCGGTCGAACATCGGCTTGACGGCCTGGCCGAAGAGCGTGAAGAACGGGTTCGTGGTGGTCTCGCGCCCATCCCACCGCTCGTAGTCCGTCGCCGCCGCGAGCACGTAGTCTGCCGACTGGGCGGAGGCCGTCATGCGGAGCTCCGTACAGATGAGCAGCTCTACGTTCGGCAGGTAGTTCTCGCGGAACCACTGCTGTCCCACCTTGCTCCGGTAGTAGTTGCACGAATGCCAGAGCGTGATCTTCGGAGGCTTGATGCTGGGGATGTACTTCTTCTCGATGGCGTCCCTGAGGTACGCCTCCATGTCGTCCACGTCGAACCCGATATCCTCCTTGAGCGGCGTGCCGGCGAAATACTCCTTGGCGCGCTCCAGCCCTTTGCCCCAGATCACCTCGTAGTAGATCCCGACGCTATAGGGCTGCTTCCCTCCCACCGTCTCCTTGATGTCGAGATCCGGACGCGCGGACTGGTCAGGGTAGTTGAGGCCCCCCTTGTCGCGCCCGCCCTCCAGCTTCATCCCTTCG
This sequence comes from Planctomycetota bacterium, assembly GCA_016209595.1. Classification (GTDB taxonomy): domain Bacteria; phylum Planctomycetota; class JACQVV01; order JACQVV01; family JACQVV01; genus JACQVV01. Next base: position 20,013 of record JACQVV010000215.1, on the reverse strand, counting down.
TACGTCTGGTGGTAGGCGCCCGTGCTCCCGATCTGGCCCGTCAGGACCAGGATCAGGATCTTGAGACGCTCGCTCTGGTGCCCATCGTAGTGCTTCTGGCAGTTGTAGCCGTTCGTGATGTGGATCGCCTTGGATTCGTAGATCCAGTCGACCATCGTCCGGATCACCGAGGGGTGCAGGCCCGTCGCCTCGCGGACGATGCCGCTATCGAGCTCGTACGGGGCGAGACCGTTCTTGATGAGCTCGAAGACGGTCGTGCATCGAACTTCCTGGCCGCCGCCCGCGGTGACGGTGAACTCACCCTCCAGCGCCGGATCGTAGCCCAGCTTCGCGATGTCGAGGGTCTTCCTGTCTTCCGGACTCTCCAGGCACCCCGGCGCCTCGACGGCCTGCCCCGTCTTCGCGTCCCAGAAGTAGTACTGGAGTTCTTTCCCTTCCGGCTTCATGTCCTTCTGCGTGAGGAATTTGCGGTCGTCGAGCCGGACAAGGAAGGGGAGGTCGGACTGCTCCTTCAGGAAGTCGGCGTCGTACCGTTTCTCCTTGATGATCGTATTGCAGATCGCCGCGGCCAGGAACGAGTCGCTCCCCATCCGGATGGGGACGTGAAGGTCGGCGGCCTGGGCGGAGGTAACGTTGTGGTTCGGGTCCACGTTGATGATCCGTGCCCCGTTGTACTTCGCCTCCGTCGCGAAGTGGGCGTCCGGAATCCTCATCGCGATGAAGTTCTGCGTCCATCCGATCAGGAGGTCCGCCGTGAACCAGTCGTCCAGCGTGGAGCCGATCCGCCCGACCAGGACAGTATGGCCGGCCGGATAGGCGTCCCCGACCATGGCGGAAACGGGGATGAGCTGGCCCCCGAGGAGGCCGGTGAACCGCTCGGAGCTGCCCTTCGAGAGCTGGCTGAAGGGCCGGCTCGTTGTGATCATGGCCCCCGGGTCCTTCAGCGTGATCTCGATCACCTTGTCGGCGATCTCGTCGTACGCCTGTTCCCAGGTGATCCGCTTCCACTTCCTCTGGCCCCGTTCGCCGACTCGTTTGAGCGGGTACTTGAGGAAGTTGCCCTGTTTCATGTAGTCCGAGTAGACGGCACCTTTCTGACATCCCCGCGGTGAGAAGCAGGGGATCACGTCGCCCGGGCCGTACCGGACGGCTTCTCCCCGATCCTTGCCCATGCACGCCCACGTGTACTTCCCGGGCGTCCGCTTGCCGTACATCGGGTAGCTCGCGGTCTGCTCCTCGCGCAGGGGAATCCCGTCCTTGGAGTAGACCTTCCAGGAGCATTTTCCGACGCACCCGACGCTGTGAGTGGCGTACTGGACCCGGTCCCACGTCCATTCCTTTCGGTAGAGGTCCTCCCATCCTCTGTAGGGGTAGTCTTGGAGAGGATCGCCCACGACCTGGATGTCAGTGAACGCCGGCCGGGCGCCTACTAGAGCACCGATCACACCCACTCCGGTCGCCTTCAAGAACTCCCTTCTACTCGGCATGCCGTGCTCCCTCTTTTTTCTGCCCCGAACCAAGATCCCGGATGCGCGCTTGACCGCCAAAAAGGCCCACTGGGGCGGCCCCCGCGAATCGCCCTTCTTGGACACCAGGCTACACACCGCTCCCACGGTGGATACCTGCCTCGGGGTGGGACTGCCATCATCGCAAGAACCATGCCCAAGCTGGCAATCGCCAGCCGAGCCGACCGGGGCCGAGCAGGTCAGGCCGCAAGCCAAGGCCGAGGGGGCGTGGTCGCGGCGGCATGGATCGGGAACGCTTCTGCCGGCAGCAACCACGATTCGCAGAAATGCGGCACGAACACCCAGGGACCCTTGCAATTCTGCGACAGTCAGGCAGACAACTACCCCCCGGGATCCCCAGGTTCCGCGTGCTTTCGGTAGAGCGTGGCGGGATCGACGCCTAGCCGTCTTGCGGCCTCGTGCACGTTCCCGCCAGAGGCCGCCAGCACCTGTCGTATGTGCTCGCGCTCAAAGGCCTTCCGCGCGCTGCGCAGGTCGTCCGGACACTCGACATCCGGGGCGTCACCCGAAACAGACACCGGCAGTTGCGCCAAGCCAATCTGCTCTCCTCGCGCCAGGATCACGCCCCTCTCGATGATGTTTTGCAGTTCTCGCAAGTTTCCCGGCCACGAGTACGTCAAGAGGCGTTGCATCGTAGGAGGGTCCACGCCCTTGACCCTCTTTCCCAGTTCAGCGCTGAACTTCCTGACGAAATGTTCTACGAAGAGAGGGATGTCTCCGCGTCGCTCCCTCAGTGCGGGAAGATGGATCTCCATCACGGCCAGCCGGAAATACAAGTCGTCTCGGAATTCACCTTCCTTCGCAGCTTTCTGAAGATCCCGGGCGGTTGCGGCGATGATCCTGGCAGAGACAACCTGCGGCCGCGTCGAGCCCACCCGTGTGACTTGCTTTCCCTCGACAGCACGCAGCAGTTTCGCCTGGCTGCCAAGCGTGAGCGTGCCTACCTCGTCAAGGAAGAGCGTCCCATCTCCCGCTGCTTCGAAAAGTCCCATCTTCTTTCCAACGGCGCCCGTAAACGCCCCTTTCTCGTGGCCGAAGAGCTCGCTCTCAAGGAGTGTTTCCGGAAGAGCCGCGCAGTTCACCGCCAGGAAAGGCTCACTCCTCCAGGGACCTGAAGCATGTATGGAACGCGCGACAACCTCTTTTCCTGTCCCTGTCTCCCCAGTGATCAAGACCGTTGTCCGTACGGGGGCGACCTGCTGGATGAAGTCCTGGAGCGCGGCCGCGGCCGCGCCGCTTCCAACGACGTGGTCCGGCTCGTCCAGCCGCGAAAGCTCGTGGCGCAACGCACGGACCTCGCGGATTGAATCTCTGTGCTCCAAGAAGCCACGGACTTTGCGCAGGACCTCGTCAATGTTCAAAGGCTTCAGCAGGTAGTCCACGGCGCCCGCGCGGAAGGCGTCCATGGCGGTCTCAAGCGATCCAAAGGCCGTCATCACGAAGACGCCAATCTCCTCCTGACCCGACACCGACCGGAGGAACGCGATTGCCCCTCCCCCAGGCATGATGACATCACACAGAACAGCGCATGGGCCAATGGAGTGAGCAATTTCCGCGCCGGTCTTTATGTCGCCTGCCGTTGAGCAGTCGAAGCCTCGCAGAACGGCAAGCTTCGCAAGATCTTCACGGAACGGCTCTTCATCGTCTACGATCAGGATCTTCGGGCGCATCCTCGCTCCGCGGCTGGAACCGAAGGCGCGTTGACAGGGGAGGCCGACGACACCGGCAGGATCAGCTCAAACCGGCTCCCTCCGCCCGGCGCGCCGTCAGCGCTCAGAGTTCCGCCCATGTCGCAGGTCATCTTGTAGCACAGGAAGAGGCCGAGACCTGTGCCGTTCACCTTCGTGGTGAAGAACGGCCGGAACAGGTTGGACTTTACCTCGTCGGTCAGGCCACAGCCGGTGTCGGAAAACCCAACGGAGATCTGGCTGTCCGTGTGCATGGCGTTGATTGTGAGCCTGCCCCCGCCTGGCATTGCTTCAAGCGCGTTTAGCCCCAGGTTCAGGAATACCTGCACAAGCTGGTCTCGATTCGCACATACGTTGGGTAATGCAGTAGGCAGTCGAACGTCAATCGCAACGCCTCGGGCGCGCCTATCCATCTGCAGGATACCGATGATTTGATGCAAGACCTCTGCAAGATCGCAGGCCTGCGGCTCCATTCCGCAAGGTCTGGAAAACCGTGTTATGCTGACGACCAGGCGGTGGATTCGTGCGATCTGCTCCTGGAGGAAGGCCCTTGTTTCGTGAACGTGGCCTACACTGCTCTGCTCCTCGAGGAGTTGAAGCCTCGCTGCCATCGACGAGAGCGGATTCCCGATCTCGTGCGCTATGGCCCCGGCCATCCGTCCAAGGAGGGCCATCTTTGTCGAGTGGGCCACTTCTGACGCCATGGCTTTTTCTTCAGTAATGTCCTGTACCAGTTCCAGGACCTGCACAATCTCTCCGCCTTCATCCTGTATCGGGATCGCCTGGATTCGGATCGTCTGCCCGTGCCCTTGACCTTCGGGCAGCACATGCGCCCTTTCAACGGTCGCCGGTATGCCGGTGCGGACGGCCTTTAGCACGACGCAGTCGGAGCAGGCATGCTCGGCATCCATGAGAAGAGGACGCAGTCTGCACGTCTCCATCTTTTCTCCGTCACGGAAACCGAACCACTCGCGAGCGACTTGATTGCACCACTGCAGCCGCAGTCCTCTGGACCAAAGCAGCACGGCGGCGCCCATCGAGTTGACGACGGCGTCAAGCCTGCGCTCGGAGCCATGGATCCCTTCGAGGGCTGCGCGCAGCTCTGTCTCCCGAGCCCTGAGCTGCCGGCTCATGATCGTCGTGAAGTACGCCGTCACCCAGAAGGCCAGGATGCATGCGCTCACGCTACCGGTGACGAAGGGCACGCTCAGGGCTGCATAGTCCTGACCGCTTCCGGCGTCAGTTGAGTACGGAAGGAGGGCGATGGGGTAGTGCGGCAGCCACCCTGACGCCTCCGCGCCAGCCAAGGCGGCCAGGAGCAACGACGCGATCGCTGTCACGGCGTACGCGACCCGCGTTGGGAAGAGGATTGTCGCGATGACGATATGGAAGATGTAGACGCACACGAACGGATTCTCAATGCCGCCCGAAAAGTGAAGAAGCGCCGTCAGGAACACCAGGTCAGACGCCATTTGCAGGGCCAGGCATTGCTGTAGACGCTTGACGCCGGGTAGGGCAAGGGCAAAGGCGACATTCGCAAGGGCGAGGCCGGCGACCGTCCCCAAAAGCAGGGGGAGGGCCCTCGCGGGTAGAATGCGCAGCCCGTAGACACTCGCCAGCGTCGCCGCAAGAACGCTACCCACGGCAACCCACCGCATCCTGATGAACCAGCAAGCCTGCTGCTTGATCGTAGCTTCGATGGAAGGAAGAGTTGACGCTCGCAGAGTGCCCCTCGGCATCTCCGCCTGCCGTAACAGCGGCTGAGTCTCCCGGGTAATCATCTAGATCCTTCCTTCCTTTTCACTTCTCGATTTCGAGGAGTTGCCAGGACGTAACGGCCTTTGAACCCCCATGATCCTTCTGGGCGCCGTCCCAGACACCGAGGGCGGCATGTGCCGCCGAGCCTGGCTGAAGCTGGATCTCCCCCAAGCCCCCATTCTGCATCCTTCGGAGAAGAACCACGCGCCACCTTCCGGAAACCCAAACACCCCAGCCTTGCACCGTCTGCTGAGCCGCAGGCAGGGCCGTCAGGGTTCCGATCCCTTCCGCGATGAGGTTTTCCACGGAAGTAAACCGACCAGGCTGAAACAGGGTACCTGCGGTATTACTATATGTGGTCGTATCTATCTGGTGGTCCATCCGCCAGAACCAGATATTCACAGGTCTGCCTTTTTCGCCCATTACAAAACCGCCAGGCGGTCGGCCGGCACAGAATTGAATCGCGGCTCCGTCCACATAATCATCCGTGCCGCTCAATGTGCTGTCCACAGATGGGTCCTCCCACTCGATGAGAAACGCAATGCTCATGCCATCGTGGGCTGCTCTTAGGGAGAGATGCCCGGGGGCTTCAGGCCTTTGGACCGTAAGCATCAGAGGCACTTCCACAGCAGCCATGTCGTCCCACACGCGGGCTGCCGGATTCACGCTGAGAGTCTCGGAGCTCCGTTTGACAAGCACGCTCTCTTCTCCGGAGCGCCTTCCTATTCTCTTGGGATCGGCCAATGAATGTACATAGTGTGCCACTGCCCATCGCTCATCACACGTAAGCACACCAGCGTAGGATCGCATCGGCGTGCCGTTCAGGCCCGTCGTGCATCGGAGGTAGATGTCCCGGTACCCGCCTCCGCCCTTGTAGATTCCTCGCTGAAAGTTGCGTGGCAGGCTACGCTCGCCCCAATCGTCGGTCAGGCTTCCGGCCATCGGCCCATCTCCTGCCCCCGTGTCGCCATGACATGTGTAGCACTTCGCCTTGCGGTAGACTTGCCTCCCCTCTGCGATGGTTCTCTCGGTCCTCGGCGCTTCGTAGGCGATTTCGACGGTCCTTTGGCCCAGGAGCTCGAACGGGCGGAACTCGCGACCAGCTTCCGTCTTGTAGCTCGCGAGTTTCTTGAGGTGAGCCACAAGCGCCCAGCACTCACGCTCGGACAAGTGTGCGAAGGACGGCATGAGGGAGGGCGGCATGCCGCGCCGGATCGTGTCGAAGATATCCTGATCGGTGGGCAGGTCGCCGAACCGGGTCGATCGAATCTTGTATTTTCCCTTTGTAAAATCCCGCGGTTGTGGGAAGAGCGTCCTCGAGGCCGGGCCATCGCCTAGACCAGCCTCCCCGTGGCACACCGCACACTCTTGTCCGTAGAGTTGTGCGCCGTTCGGTTCGGTGGATGCGAGGTGTGAGGAAGCGTTGTCCTCCCGCCACACTTGGTCCGGCGTTGCGAAGCGCTCGACCACAAGAAGGAAAACAACGATGACGGCCGCGCATGACCAGACCAGGACTGGTAGGAGAAAACGCCGGGCGCCCGGGTGACGGAGTCGGTCTTGTAGCGCAACAACCGCGCCGGGTTCTGGCGAGACTGGGGCCAGGGGAGGTGTCGGGAGAACGCGCCGCAGCAGCAATATGGCTCCCAGGAATGCCGCAATTGCACAACACGCGATCCATCGAAGCAGATGCAGGACATGAAGTAGTTCCGGATCGACGCCGTCTAGCAGGAGTCGCTCTATGGCCTCGTAGCCGCAAAGGGTCGCCAGGACCAGCGCGGAGCAGAGAAGCAGCAGACGTCTGGCCGAGCCGTTTCGTGACGGCGGCTGGAGGCGATCATCTCGGGTCGCTGGGCGTTTGAACGTCGGCATGTTCACTCGCGAGCGGCGGGCTGCTTCGGAGATAGAACGCGCACTGATAGCGCCTTGGTCAACCGGACCTGAGTTTGCGGGAGGGTCAGTGAGGCGTTCAAGCGCAAATCTGGGTCCACTCACGTCCCATGGGCGTACGTGATCGCTCGCGAAAGTCAGCCAGACTCTCGCGTGGAGAGCCGAAGTCTTAGTTCACCAAGTACTTCGGCTCCAGATGATGCGGCGCGTCGATGCGGACCGCGCGCGGGCTGTGCTGCGCATCTCGCCGCACTGTGTCCCCGGTGCCGCGCCGGTTGCAAGACAACGTCGAAAGTGTGGCTGAGGATCGCGAGTCATCATGTGGGCGTATCCGAACATGATCGGGGAGCAACGGGGGAAAGTTGCCCACCTGCTTCGGCGCTCGCCAGAAATGGCCGGCCCTTGACACTCTTCGTGGTCGAGGTCGGCGGGGAGGTGGTCTTCATCCGCCACGAGAACCCGCACTGGGAGCTCGTCAAGGACCCGATCGCGCCGGAGAGCCTGGATCGTCTCATCGAGCGGATCCACGAAAGACACGGGATGGACCCCGAGGAGCGGGACCGGCTCGCGATCGCGAAGCGGGCGCTCGACCGGGGCATCCAGGCGTGGGAGGCGCGGCCTCTCGCGGAGGCGGTCCTCGCGGAGCTCCGCAAGGCCATCGCCGGCGAAGGAGGCTCGTGGTATCGGGTCTGCGAGGCCCTGGGGGCAGCGGTGCTCAGGAGAAGCGCGTCCACGACGAGCGAGCTGCTCTCGTGCGGAAAGGCTTGCCGGCGCTTCCCGGAGCTCGACCGCGCCTTCCGGGCAGGGGATCTTTCGTGGACGAAGGTCCGGACGCTCGCGCCAAGGCTCGACCGGGAGAACTTCGAGATGCTCTTTCCGCTCCTCTCGACCGCGAGCGAGAGGGAGCTGGAAGCGATCCGCGCGGCGCTGGAACGGAAGGCGCGAAGGGGCCCGCCCCTGCCGCGGGAGCGGCGGTTTCCGGTGGAAATGGAAGCGGCGGGGTGGGACCGCCTGGAGGACCTGCGGGTCGAGCTCTACTGGCGGACGAAGAGGCACTGGAAGAAGGAAGAAGCACTGGAAGAGGCCCTCTGGCAGGCGCTCGTGGCGTGGGGTTCCCCGGCTCCTCTATGGAGGAGCTATCGCGTGACGGTCCACGTCGATCCCGCGACCGACATACATTGGGTCAGGGGGCCGGGGGAGCTCCTGGCGCTCTCGCGGGACGAGGTGGGTGTTGTCCGCAGGGGGGACACGGTCGATTTCGACCTGGGGGAGGCCCTCGCCAGGGCGGCGAGGCGCGAGGAGGAGACGGCGAGCGGTACGAGCGGAGGACACCGGTTCCCGGAATGGGGACCGGGAGGCAGGGGGATTCCGCTTGCGGAGATCGTCGCCCACGGGGACCGCGCCCCTCCGTCAGAGCCATGGCTGAAGAGGCTCGTCTATCTCAGGCACTCGGAGATGTGCTCGTCGCCGGGGTGCGGGGCGACGCTCTATCTCGACGTCCACCATCACGTCGAGAGGCGGCGCGGAGGAGCGAACCATCCGGAGAACCTCGGGCTCGACTGCACCCGGTGCCACGCGACGACCCACTCGAAGAGCGGCCGGGTGGTCCTCCGGGCCGCTTCCAGGGCGTACCACCTTCTCCTCTGACCGTTCGTTGGCAATCGGGACTCCCTCCGGGCGCGGGATGGGAGCACCTCATCTGAAGACGATTTCGCACGGGCGGCGCGTAACATGGGGCCTCCTGCGACATATGCCCACGGGCCCCATCCGCCGCTTCTGGCAGGAACTCCGCGAGTGGGTCGGCGAGAGCGCCGTCCTCCGCCCGGAGCGTCCCTACGCCGAGACGCTGTCGGCGATTTCGGAGATGGAGCCAGCCCTGGCCTCGGCGAGCGACGCCGAGCTCGGTGAGCACGCGCGCCGCGTCCGCGACGCGATCGGAGGGGGGGCCGGCCCCGAGGCCCGCCTCGTGGAGTGGGACGCCCTCGTGCGGGAGGTCGCGTCGCGCCGTATCGGGCTTCGCGCCCATGGCGAGCAGATCCTCGCCGCGATCGTGTTGTCCGGGCGGCGGCTCGTCGAGATGCCGACCGGCGAGGGAAAGACCCTCGTCGCCGTCTTCCCCGCCTCGCTCTCGGCCGCGAGCGGGAAGGGAGTTCACATCCTCACGTTCAACGACTACCTCGCCCGTCGAGACGCCGAGTGGATGGGGCCCATCTACCGGGCGCTCGGGATCTCTGTCGGGTTCGTCCACCAGGAGACCGGGTGCCGCTCGTGATCGCCCGCCCGGCGGATCCACCTCCCCTCGATCCGCGTTTCGCCGCCGAGCTCGTCCGGAGCTTTCGCCGAGGTGTCGATTACCAGGTCCACGCACACGAGCACGGAGTCTCTCTCACCGATGCCGGCGTCTCGAATCTCGAGGCTCGCCTGCGCTGTTCCAATCTGTACGCGCCCGAGAACCAGCCCCTCCTCGACCTGGACCTACCTCCTCTCGGACAACCCGCTGGGCCACTCCTTCGATCTGTCGATCCGGCCGACCGGGATCGCGATCGAGGCAAAACCTACTTCGCCTCGATCTCGACCTGGGAGAGCTCATGGAAGAGGCGCACGATCCGTTCGGCCGTATTGGGCGCCATCTGGAAGACGTACTCGGTTCCTTCCGCACTGATCACGAGCGGCTTTCCGCCGATGTGGAGACCGTGGCTCGGCCGGGCGACCACGCGATCGATCTTCGCGTAGGGCAGATCGAAACTCCCCGGGTGCGCATCGAGGATCCTCTCCGCCGTGTCCCGGCGGCAGCGCTTCATGGCGGAGAAATAGCTGATCCCCGAGCTCCCGGGACCCTTCGCGGAGTCGATGGCCGCACCCACGGCCAGGCCGAGGAGCCCCCCTTGCATTGCGCCCGCGGCCGCGTACGAGGTGTCCCCGCCCCTCGGGAGGGTCCCCTGCCGGACGCAGGCGTACACTACCCCCTCGCGGTCGAACGCCAGGATGCCGACGAACTTCTTCCCCAGGAGGCCCGGCGCGTGGTACTCGACGTCCTGGATGATCCAGGCGTCCTCTCGCAGGTTCGGGGCAGCGTCGACCGGTTTCACGGCCACCTCAGGTGGAGCGCCCCCCTCACCCAGAGCGGCATCGAGAGTGTAGATCGTTCCGCAATACATGCACTTCTTCTTCAGGACCTTCGGAGAGAGGAAGATTCTCTGGTTGCGGCCGCACTGGCAGATGAAGTCCTTCGAGTCGGCCATCGCGTTTTCCCCATCCATGGATCGACCAAGTCATCCTACACCGCCTGCGAAAGGGCCTCAAGAGCGGGCAAGACGACCGATCGACACGGTCCCGGGACGACGGCGTCTACCGCGGCGAGGCGATCTGCCAGGCCTCGACGAGGATCCGCACGCTGCCGTAGCTCGCCACGTCGTCGAGGATTCGCCCGTATTCCTCCGAGGTGACCTCGCCCCTCCGGACGAGCGCGAGGAGCCGCTCGCGGTCCTTCGCCCATCGTTCGTCGATCGCCCGCTCGCACGCTGCCACCTCGGGGTCCGAATCGACCGGGCCGCCGTCACGCAGGCCCGGCGGTGGCGGGGCAAGGATCCGCTCCCCGGGGAGGAGGTTCGCGCTGACCAGGAAGAGACCGTCCCCGGCCGGCGCGAGGATCCGGGCCGGCGTGTCGAGGGATCGGCCGGCCCAGACCCTCCAGGCCTTGTCCTCCGGCGGGGTTCGATCGAGAGCCGCCTCCGGAAGGAGGAGGACGTTTTCGATCCCGGTTCCTGCGTAGAGGGCGACGTCGCCGTCCGGCGCTTCCTCGTTGGAGACGCCCCTCATCGTGAGACCGTCGCGCCAGTGCACCGCCAGAAGGACGAAAGGGCCGGGCGGGAGATCGAGTTCGAAACGCCCCTCCCGGTCGGCGGTCTCCCAGAGAAGGCGAAGGTCCCGGCCCACCGCCATGATCGCTGCGCCGGCTATCGCGACACCGTTCTGCCCAACCGCCCTGCCGGAACGCCGGACGAGCGGACCGGCGTCGCGGGGGCCGACCACGACCCTTGCGGGGGGAACGCTCCACGGCTCCGCCTCCCCTCCCGGAAGAAGGATCCGGAACCAGTCGTACTCCCCCATCCGCTCAAGCCGGCCGGCGAGGGGGGGCTCCCCCTCCCTGCCCGCGAGCCAGATCCAGGCGGGACCCTCGAGCCCGAGGACCTCCCCGCCGGTGAACTGGGTTTCGTAGCCCGCGGTCTCGCCGGGCGCCTCGATCGCGGCCAGGACCGGGGGGGGCGGGTACGAGGAGTCCAGCGCCTCGCGCCGGCCCTGGGCGCGGTCGCTCGCGAGGCGCGCCGCGCGCTCCTCGCGATGCGCGGCAGCGTACTCCACCGCGCTTGCGGCGCCCGCGTCGCGGAGCTGCGTGACCCTGTCCAGCTGGAGCCTCGCGGCGTCTTCGGCGGCGCGCGCCCGGGCGAGTTCGGCATCGAGTTCCTCCACGGAGCTTGCCGCGGGAGCGCCGAAGTAGCGGCCGTGGACGGCATGGGGCGTCACCTCAACCACCGTCCCCGCTACCGGGGCACGAAGGACCGCCTTCTCGCGGTCGCTCGCGATCGCCGCGAGCTCTGCCCGCGCCCTCTCGAGCGCGGCCTGGGTCTCCTCTATCTCCGCGTCCGTCATCTCGCCCCGGTAGATATCGAGCTTCATCTGCGCCGCGTTGCGGTCGAACTCTGCGATGACCTTCCTCTCGTCGAGCGCCGAAACGTTCATCCTTCCCACTTCCTGCCCGGCCTGAACGCGCTCGCCCTCCTGCACCAACCACTCGTCGAGACGCCCCTCCCAGGGGACGACGATCTCGACCCTCCCCGCCGCGGGGCTGGAAGTCCGGAACGCGAGAGAGATCCCCCCCACCACGGGAATCGTCTCGGGGCGCGCCGGAGGTTTCTCCCGGAATCCGTCTCCCGACCGGTCCGCCGGCTTCTCGGGCAGTGGCTCCTCGCTCGCGCCGGAGACCTTTTCCTCCGGTGCGAGGACCGCGTACCAGAGGAGCGCGAGCGCCCCAACGTTCGCGAGGACGGCCCCCGCCCCGCTCGCGGCGAGGGCCCAGAGCGGCCAGGGGCGGATCGGTCGCGTCGCCATGGTTCGCAGGCTAGAGGCGAACGCGCCCGCGGTCAAGCGCTGCGCCGGGCGTGACCATGGCCCGCGGCCGCCGTTCCGGCGTAAGATACGGCGTCTCCCGAGTCTGTGTCACGGAAGGAACCTGGATGACTCGACGTCTTCTCCTCGCCTCTTTCCTTCTTGCCCTGGCGGCCGTCCCGGCGGCCGCCCAGGGAGAGTGGGACCTCTCCCCTACCGACCGCGGCAACCTCACCATCTCCCGGGCGGGAGAGCGGCACTGGAGGGGAAGCCTCGCCTACCGGACGGAAGAACCCGACCCGACGCTGCTTGGGGCGCCGCACATCGCGATCGAGATCGCGTACAAGGGCGGCGAAGGGGAGGCTCTCCCTCCGGTCGTCCTGGACGAGGACGGCGGAGATCGGCCGGCCGCCCGCCTCGACCTTTCGATCGAAGGGTACACCCGGGCCGTGCTCTTCTCGCGCCAGCCTCCCTATCCCTTCGGCGCCGTCGAGCCGCAGTTCCGCTCGCTCGAGTACATCCTCTTCCTGGAGGGAGAAGGCGCCTACTACACATTCGGCTACGACGCGGGACTGACCTCGAACCGCAGCCAGGACGAGGCGTTCGACCGCTTCTCTCTCTCGATCCACGAGGCCCTTTCGCGGAAGGACGCGGGGGGCGCAAGCCGGACCTTCCTCGTGCGCGAGTCGCTCGACTTCCTCGCCCGGAAGGACCCGCTCGCCGCCCACCACCTCCTGAGGTTCGAGGAGATCGCCGTCGAGAGCGGGGGGAAGAACACGCCGGTCTTCCCGGTGCCGGGGGCGAGGCCGACAGCGGGCGTCCCGTGGGCCCGCGTCAAGATCCCCGTGCGGCCCGGCGAGCCCGCGACCCTGCTCTTCCGGGCCGGCGCCACGGAGCGACAGGCCTTCGTGGACCGGGTGAGCGACCCCGTGGAGAAGCCCGCCGCCGGCGCCCTGGTGCGCGTCGTGGAGGAACTCTACACCGGCGAGAAGCGCGTTCACGAGGCGACGGCCGACGCCGAGGGGCGCGCGCGACTGGCGGTCGAGGGGTTCGACAACCCCATGAGAAAGGAAGTGAGCCTCGCGTACCCGCCCGACTCCGCGACCGACCACCAGCCGACTTTCGGCTACCTTTTCCACCGCTGGGGCCGACCGGAGGAGGCGAGGCTCGACACGGGGGAGATCGAACTTGCGCCGTTCCCGGAGGGCGACGACGAGGCGCGGATCCAGGAGGCCCTGATCGCCAACCTCTTCGCCCACTACGACCCGGACGTCAACCAGTTCCGCAAGGTGCGCCGCACCAACTCGACGGACGAGCTCCCCTTCTTCCTCGTCTCGCTCCTGGAATGGAAGAAACTCGGCGGGGAGCTGGGGGAGCGCGTCGCGAGCTCTTCGATCGAGAGGATGCGGCGGACCTACACCGGGCTCCCGGACTCCTTCTACTTCCAGAAGTACCTCCTCGGCATCCTTCCCAAGGACGAGGTGAAGAAGGTCCTGGAGGCGAAGGTCGCGGCCTACGAGCTCTACCCACCGACCCGCTGGACGCTGGAGTGGGCCGACGACCTCCTCGCCGCCCTGAAGGTGGCGGAGCTCGAGAAGGACGAGAGCTTCCTCCCGCTCGCGGGGCGGCTCGCGGACGGGCTCGCAGATCGGATCGGCCGCCAGCCCGATCCTTCCACCCAGCGGCAGGACCGCGCGGAGGGCTGGCTCAACGGCGACCGGAAGGCGACCCGGCCGCACGCCGACGCGATCGTCGCGCTCGCCCGGGCCCACCTCATCCTCGGCAAGGACTCCTACCTCGACGCGGCCTTCGCCCAGGCCGACCACCTCCTTGACTCGCACGGGATGGGGGGGGCCGTCCGCCTCGCGCGGATCGAGGCCTCGGAGGACGACTCCCGCGCCTTCTTCGCCTCCCAGCTCGCGCCCGTCGCGCTCGCCTACGAGCTCCTCGCCGGCCGCTTCGGCGACCGCGCCGCGCGCCACCTCGCGGCGAAGAACGAGATCCGCGCCGCCTTCCTGCGGGTCCTCTCCACCCGGGCCGCGAAGCTCGAGCTCCGCGACCACATCGAGATGATCCGCTTCTTCTTCCATCTCTACCCGCAGGGGGCGTGAAGCGGCGGGGTCCCTGGCGACCTCCGTTTTCCACGGAACATCCGCCGCCCCCCGTCCGTCCGTAGACTCCTCGGTCGATCGGCGGCCGGGACGGAATCACGGACAAGGAGAACGAGATGACGCTCGTGAGGATGGCGTGGGTGGCCGCGGTCGCGACCGCGATCTCCCTCGGGACGGTCTGGGCACAGGAAGAGAACCAGGACCCGAAGCAGGGCGAGGAAGAGGGGCAGCCGCAGCCGGGCGCGGAGGAGAACAAGGAACCCAGCCCCGCCGAGCGCATGATCGAGTTCATGACCCAGCGCCTCCAGCAGACCCTGGACCTCACCGAGGAGCAGGTCGCCCAGGTCCGCGCGATTCTGACCGAGAGCTCCAACGCCCGCACGGCGGCCGAAGCCGAGACGACCAAGGCGATCGAGGCGGAGCTCACGGAGGAGCAGCTCGCGAAGTACCAGGAGTTCCGAAAGAGCCGCGAGGAGGCCCGCCGGAACCGGTGGCAGGGGCGCGGCGAGGGCGAGCGTGGCGAGGGAGACCGTCCCGGGCGCGGCGAGGGCGAGCGTGGCGAAGGAGACCGTCCTGGTCGCGGCGAGGGCGGCCGGGGCCGCTCCCGCGGGCCGCGATCGGCCGAGGCGGAGCTCGCCGAGCTCCAGGAGCTCCTGGGGCTCTCCGAGGAGCAGGCCGCCGCGATCAAGGGGATTCTGGAGAAGTCCTGGGCCGATCGCCAGGCCGCGAGGGACCAGGAAACCGAACGGATCAAGGGCATCCTCAACGAGGAGCAGGCAGCCCTCTACGAGGAGATGCGCGCCCGCCGGGGCGGTGGATGGGGTCCGCGCGAGCGCGAGCGCGAAAACCAGGGACCGGAGTACTAACGGCCCGACTCCGACCGAACGGCTGTCCTTCTCGCGACGGGCCGGCACTCGCCGGCCCGTCGCGTTTCGCTCACGGGACGACCAGCGAGGTGCGAGGAGCTATGGCCTTGCCTCGTAGAGCGGCACCGCCAGCGAGACGTAGCCGAACAGGAAGGCGAAGGCGAGGAGCGCGGTCAGTACGAAGTAGACCCAGTCGAAGAGGGCCCACCGGCGCGTGCGGATCGCGGCGCCCTCAAGGAGCGCGAGAATCACGTACGGCGAGAGGGCGAGCGCGGTCCGATCGGAGAGCGAGTCCGCCAGGCGAAAGACGCGCTCCGCCTCCTCGGCCGTCTCCCCGCCCCCCAGCTTCGCCCGGTATTCCTCCTCGACCCGCGGGAGGTAGCTCGTCGCGCACCAGATGAGCCCCCCGTACACGAGGCAGAGGACCAGGAAGAGCGCGGTGTTCTTGGCGAAGGGCCACCCCCACGCCCGTCCCGAGCCCTTCTCCATCTCGACCCTCCGCGTGCTCCGCCGCTCGTCGAGGATCGGGTTCTCCGGTTTCTCTTCCTGGACCATCGTCTCCCCCTCCCCTTGCACCTACGCCTTCTTCCAGACCGGCCCCCTGGGAGTGTCCTCCACGACGTAGCCTCGCTCGCGGATCCTCGCCCGGAGCTCGTCGGCGAGCGACCAGTTCCGGTCTTTCCGGGCCGCCTCGCGCGCCAGGACGAGCTCGCGCACCTCGGCGGGGAGCTCGGCCTCCGCGGCCGGCAGGAACCCGAGCACCGCGTCGAACTCGCGAACGAGCGAGAGCGCGACCGCGGCATCGGTCCGCGGAACGTCTCGCCGGTTGAGCTCGCCGGCGAGCTCGAAGATCGCGCGCCGCGCGCGCGAGATGTCGAGGTCGTCCGAGAGGGCCTCATCGAACTCCCGCCGCGCCTTTGCGAGGATTTCCGGGAGCTCCGGATCCGCTCCCGGCGCCGCCGCGAAGCGGAGTTTCGTCGCCAGATTGTCCAGGGTGCGAAGCGAGCCCGCCGCGCTTTCCAGCGACACGAACCGCGCGGCCTCACCCTTCCCTTCGACCGCGAAGTTCGCCGGCTGGCGGTAGTGGCCGTCGAGGAGGGCCCAGCGGATGGCGCGCCCCTCGTATCCCGCCGCAGCAAGATCCCGGACCGTGTAGAAGTTCCCGAGGGACTTCGACATCTTCTCGCCCCCCACGAGGAGGAAGCGGGCGTGGAGCCAGTGGCGTACGAACGGCCTTCCGGTGGCCCCCTCCGACTGCGCGATCTCGCAGTCGTGGTGCGGGAAAATGTTGTCCTCGCCGCCGGTGTGGATGTCGAGCGTCTCGCCCAGGTATTTCATCGACATGGCGGAGCACTCGACGTGCCAGCCCGGGAAACCCACGCCCCAGGGGCTCTCCCACTTCATCTGGTGCCTGGGATCTGCCTTCCAGAGGGCGAAGTCGCGAGGGTCGCGCTTCTCGGAACGGACCTCGACGCGCGCCCCGGCCTCGAGCTCGTCCAGGGTGTTGCCGGAGAGTCGCCCGTACCCCGGGAACTTCTGGACCTCGAAGTAGAGCGAGTCCTTCGAGAAATAGGCGAGCCCCTTCTCGACCAGTTTCCGGTTGAGCTCGATCATCTCAGGGATGTGCCGGGTCGCCCGAGGGTTTTCCCAGGCCTTCGCGAGCCCGAGGCGCCGCGAGTCCTCGAGGAAGGCCTCGGCGTAGAAGTCGGCGATCTCCCAGGCGGTCTTCTTCTCTCGCCCGGAACCCACTTCCATCCGGTCCACGTCGTCGTCCGTCAGATGACCCACGTCGGTCAGGTTCATGACCTGGCGGACCGCGAATCCCTTCCATTCGAGGAACCGGCGCAACAGGTCGGCCATCAGGAACGAGCGGAAGTTGCCGATATGGGCGAAGTCGTAGACGGTCGGCCCGCAGTTGTACATACGGACCACTCCGGTCTCGAGGGGGACGAAATCCTCGAGCCGGCGGGTGTACGTGTTGAAGAAGCGGATCGTCACAGGGGGCTCTCCCGCCGAGCGAGGCAGACGACGGCGTGGCACTCGAGGGCTTTCCCCTCGCCGATCGGACCGAGCCCCTCGGCCGTCTTCCCCTTCAGGTTCACGCGCTCGGCAGGGACGGCGAGGAGACCCGCGATCGACTCGCGGAGGCGCTCGCGGTGCGGCGCGATCCGGACGGCTTCGGCGACGACGACCACGTCGAGGTTCGCGACCTCCCACTCGGCGAAGACAGGCCGGCAGGCGCTCCCGAGGAGCTCCGCGCCGGACGCCCCGCGCCATCGCGGGTCGGAGTCGGGGAAGTGGCTCCCCAGGTCGGGCCGGCCGGAGGCGCCGAGGATCGCGTCGGTCACCGCGTGGAGGAGCGCGTCCCCGTCCGAATGGCCGTCGAGGCCCAGGTCCCCCTCCAGGCGCACCCCGCCCAGGACGAGAGGCCGCCCCGCCACGAGACGGTGCAGGTCGTAGCCGATCCCGACGCGGACGGAGCGGGCATCCATGGGTGGAAGAGTGTAATCGGGCCGGACCGACTCCGCCACAGCGGCGGAGGGCGGGATGTACGGCAAGGCCCGGGCCGGGTATCCTCGCCGACATGGAAAGACTTCTCGCGAAGGACGTCATGACGACCTGGGCCCTTTCCGTGGCGCCGTCCGACACGGTCGAGCGCCTGATCGAGATCATCCAGGAGCGGCGCTTCAGCGGCTTCCCCGTCGCCGGGGCGGACGGCCGGGTGGTGGGCGTCGTCACCCGGACCGACGTCCTGCGCGCTCTGGCGGAGGCCATCGGCCACGCGAGCCTGGGCGATCTCTTCAAGGCTCCTCCCGCCGGCGGTCGCGAATCGTTCGACACGCTGCTCAAGGGCGAGGCGGCGTCCGCGGTCGCCGCGCTCCTCTCCACCCGGGTCGAGAGGATCATGTCGCGGAGCGTGGAGCACTGCTCGCCCGAGACGCCGGTCGTAGAGGTTTGCCGGACGATGGTCGGCCGGCGGATCCACCGCCTCCTTGTCCTCTCCGAGGACGGCCGCCTCGTCGGGCTCATCACGTCGACCGATCTCCTGCGGCGGTTCCAGACCGAGCTGGAGAAGTAGAAGGAGAACACCCCACCCCGCGCTCTCCTTGCGCCGTTCCTGTCCCGCGAGTATGCTCGTCGTCCATGGCTACCCAAGCGCGACGGGAAGAGGGGATCCGGCCAGTGGACCGCCGCCTCGTTGCCAGCGCGCTCGCCGAGGAGTGGCGGATCCATCCCCCCAGGATGGTGGCGTGGATCCGGCGAATGTACCCGCTGAGGGAGACGACCGCTGATGGGCGCGCGAGCACCGATCCAGCTGACCAGCGCGATCGATCCGTCGAAGACTGAGTCCTCGTCCGCGCTCATCAACTCGGCGTTCGAGTCGCAGCGAGCGGAGGTTGTCCTGCCGCGAGCACTGGCGGTCCGGCTGGGGCTCTGGCCTCCGCCGCCCGAAGCAGAAGTCCAGGAGTACGGCACCGCGGGGGAACCGATGCGGGTCTTCGTGATCCCGGCTGCCGTCCGCGTGCGGGTCGTGACGGCCGGCAGGTCATCCGACTGGGTCCGATGCGACGCGACGATCCCTCCCACAGAGCGCGAGGTGGTCCTCTCCGACCATCTCGCGGAGGACCTCGGAATCGTGGCGATGAAACCCGCCCGGGGGCTCTGGGCGTTCGCGAACGACCCGGAGGAGCTCCTTCCGAGCGAGCCGAGGAAGATCTGGTAGCATCCGCGTCAGTATTCGCGGCGCGTGCGCGCGAGAAGCGCCTCCGCGAGATCGAGGTCGGCGGGGAATGTGATCTTCAGGTCCGGCGAGCGCGCCTCGATCATCCGGACTCGCCCTCCTGCCGCCGCCACGGCCTCGGCGCAATCAGAGACCTCGCGTCCGGCGCGCCCCGCTTGCTCCAGCGCCTCGCGGAGCGTCCGCATCCGGAAAGCCTGGGGCGTGAGCGCGAGCCGGTGCCGCGCGCGATCGGGCGATTCGGCGATCCAGAGATCCGGGTCCACGCGTTTCAGGCTTGAGGACAGCGGCGCGCCGGGGACCGCCCCATCCGCTCCCTCGAGCGCGGCGAGGAGCGCATCCAGGTCGCGCGGATCGACGAATGGCCGCGCTCCGTCATGGACGAGGACCGGCCGTGCGTCCTCCTCGTCCGGGGTCGCGCTGCCGCGCGCGAGGCCCAGCGCCCGGAGCCCGGCGAGGACCGACTCCCTGCGCGTCCGCCCTCCCTCCGCGAGCAGGACACCGCTCGGGGGATTCCACCCCGCGATGCGGTCCGTCCCGAGGAGCTCGCGGTCGCACGGGCGGAGGACGAGGACGACCTGGGTCACCCGCGGGTGGCGAAGAAATGGACCGAGCGCGCGCGCGACCACCGGCTTTCCCGCGACGAGGGCAAAGACCTTCGCGACGCCCGCGGCGAGGCCCATCCGGCGTCCGTCGCCCGCGGCGACGATCACTGCCGCGGCTGGAGTCGTTCCCTCCTCCCGTCCTGCCGCTTCCATGGTATCCTCTTCGCGTTTCCCGGCCGTCACGGATCCAGCGTATCCCACCGGTTCCTGAGCGGAGAGGAGAGGAAGATCCGGCGCATCCGACTCTGACCGGAAGGCCTTGCGGTTCTTCTAGGAAATCAAGAAAACTGCGTTACCGGAACGCCACAATCTTACCAGTTCGTAACGCAAAACACGCCCAACAAGGTGACATTCGACCGATGACACGAACTGATTGTTCGCTGGGCCATGAGGATACGTCGGACCCCACGAGCGGCACGGCGCTTGCCAAAGTCCAGGCCGTCACTGGGACTGGGACTGGACACGGAATGGGAAGGACTCGTTTGAGGATTGCTTGCGCTGTCGCCACCCTACTCGGCTTTGCCGGGTCCGTGCTCGCGCAGGGCGAGAACGGTTCGGCGGTCCGGAGCCGGGTCGAGCGGGAGCTTGTCGCCCTCGCGGCCAAAACGACGCAGTTTGGTCCCGGCGAGTCCCCCGTTCCGGTCGAGAAAACCGAGGAGTACGGGCGCATCCGCTCGATCGAGGGCCACCTCGAGGCGCTCCACGAGGTTGCGGACGCCCTGTTCAG